>DFIR01000057.1 GCA_002372815.1 Lachnospiraceae bacterium UBA3692 | reverse complement strand
CACGCCCGGGCCATGACCTGCAATGTCCTGCTCGACACGGAGATGGACGAGGAGGAGATCCAGCTGTATATGAACCGGTACCTGCCGGAGGACATCAGCGTCAACGATGTCAAGGTCTGTGCGGACCGCTTTCACAGCCGCTTCAAGGCGAGGGGCAAGACCTACCGCTACACCTGCTGGTACGGGGCGGCCAAGCCTGTCTTTGACAGGCGCTACGTCCATGTCCTGGACAGGCGGCCGGATATGGACCTGATGCGGGACGCCGCCGAGTACATGACGGGCATGCACGATTTCCGGAGCTTCTGCGGCAATCCCAAGATGAAAAAATCCACCGTCCGGGTCGTGGATGTCCTCAGGATCGAGGAGAGCGGCTCCTACATCCGCTTCTATGTCCACGGAAACGGCTTTCTGCAGCACATGGTCCGGATCATTGTGGGAACCCTTCTGCAGGTCGGCTTCGGAGAGATCGACCCCGATGAGGTCGCCCGGATCATCGAGGCGAAGGACCGGCGGCTGGCAGGCCCCACGGCCCCGGCGAAGGGTCTGTGCCTGATGAAGGTGGACTATTAAGGGAAAGGAATGAATATGCAGGATGATGTGAAGAGAAATGAAGCGCCCGCCGGGCCGTCCGCGGGACGGGCTGTGGCGAGCGATTTTGACAATACCCTGTATTTTATGGGGGATGAGGAGCCCATGCGGGCGGCGGATATTTTCGGCATCCTCTACTACCAGCAGAGGGGCGGCCTGTTCGGCCTCTGCACGGGACGGTCGCTCGTCGGCGTGCGGGACGTGATCGGCCCCTACATCCGGCCGGATTTCTACATCCTGGCCAGCGGCGCGCTTGTCATGGACGGAGAGGAGAATGTCCTCTTCAAAAAATGCCTCCCGCTGGAGACGGTGAAGGCAATCTACGAACGCTACTGTGACTCGCTGCGGGCAGTCATCCAGGCCAACGACACCGTCTACATCTTTGAGGAGGAATCCTACCTGCAGACCCACATCGATTCCTTTGAGGACCTGGCGGACGCGGATGTCTACGGTCTGTCGCTCGCGGCCCCGGATGTGGACACTGCCGCGAAGACAACTACCCAGATCAATGAAATATGGGGGGAAGAAGTGACCGCCTTCCAGAATGTGACCCACGTTGATCTTGTTCCCAAGGGCTGTTCCAAGGGGAGCGGGATCGAGGTGGTCCGCGAGGCTTTTTCGGTCCGCGAGATGTACGGGATCGGGGATTCCTTCAACGACCTGCCCCTGCTGCAGAGCGTCGACCATCCCTACACGCTGACCCATGCGCCGGAGGAGGTGAAGCGGGCCGCCGAGGGAGTCGTCCGCGGTGTGAGCGAGCTCCTGGACCGGATCTGAGATCATATTCAGCACACGGAACGCGGATCCGGGAGGAGAGGGGCATAACCGTCTGATCCCGGACAACAAGTGCATCGCTTCGGAAAGAAGCAGATCGTTCACGGATCTGCCGCCTCCTGCAGCGCGGCCTCCCAGGAGGTCTGTTCCGGCCATCGGCCGGTACCGAAGGCCTGCCGGAGCGTGTAAAAATAAAAACGCAGCTTGGTCCGGACATGGGGAGAAGCAAAACACAGGTCCCGGCCGGGGAGCTCCTCCGGACCGTCTCCGGAGACCGGGACGCCTTCCAGCAGTATTTCCATCAGACGGGCCCGGTCCTCCATGGCGTAGGTCCGGCTGTAGGCGTCGTAGAACCAGATGTTTTCCGGATCTGTTTCTTCTTCAGAGGTATACCGGCGGCTGCCGGAGAGGCGCAGGTCCCTGCCGGATTCGTCCAGGTAGGCATTGTAGTAGGAAAAGCCCTGCGGATTCAGGCGGCCCCACTCCGACTCCAGCAGCTGGTGCATGGCCAGCAGGCGGTAGTCCGTGACATGCGTCAGTTCATGGATCAGGGTCGAGGGCAGGATGGTCTCCTCCGCATTGAGGACGAGCCAGATCGTATCGTCCTGCACGGTCGTAAAGGCATGCGCGCTCTCCAGGTGGGAACTGTCGTTGACGGCGTGCAGGTCTCTGGCCAGGCAGATGGTGATCGAATCACAGAAGCCCTCCCGGACAGAGGTGAAAAAACCAGGCGGATAGATGCCGAGCGTACGGTCGATGACATCCAGCGTGGACAGGATCTGTTCAGGTGCCGTGAGGGCGGAGGCTGTATAGTCGCGGTAGGAAAGTCTGGCATCGCTGCCGCACAGGATCCGGATTCCGTACCGGTCCCCGATCAGGGCAGAGCGCTTTTGGATCGAGGACGAGGAGACACCCGTACCGCTGGCTTTACCGTCTGCGGCGCTGCCGGCCCCTTTTTCTTTCACGGCAGAAACAGGCCCGGACGCGGAAGAGGCCGTGCCGGAACGGTCAGAGCCTGAAGCAACAGATTCTGACGTGGCAGTGTCAGAACCGGAAAAGTCATAACCGGAACCGGCCGTGTCAGACCTGTCTGACGAAGGCTGGGCGCATGCGGACAGGAACAGACAGACCGCAAGGAACCATGCGGAGGCGGCAGCCTGCAGGCGCGCGGACCGGCCCAATGTATTTATGCTTTTTTTCATGAAGGATTTCATGATGATCATATGACATTCATATTGACGATGATGCTGACATCATCATAATACGGCCTGGTTGATATCAAAACACAGTTTATCTCAGTGGGGAAAGCCCCCGCTTCTATAAGATTGTAACAGTGGTACTATAGCACACTTCGGGATGCTGAGGGGAAAGGAAATTATATGAAAATCGGATTTATCGGCTGCGGCAACATGGCGGGCGCCATCATCAGAG
>DFIR01000026.1 GCA_002372815.1 Lachnospiraceae bacterium UBA3692 | reverse complement strand
ACGCTGGAGGGACAGATCGTCCGGATCTCCGACAAGATCGCCTATTTTCACCACGACATGGACGACGCCATGCGGGCGGGGATCCTGACGGAGGCGGATGTGCCGGAGGAGATCACAAGTGTGGTCGGCCGGACGACCGGAGACCGGCTGGACCGCTTTATCCACGATATGATCCGGACCAGTCAGGGAAAACCCGTGATCGCCATGTCGGAGCCCGTGGCGCAGGCTATGAAGAACATGCGGGCCTTTATGCACCGCCGGGTCTACTCGGATCCGGTCGCCAAGGGAGAGGAATCCAAGGCGGAACAGATGGTGGAGGCCCTCTACGAATACTATCTGGTGCATACGGACCGTCTGCCGGACCACCTTCGGGCCATGATCGCGGACGAGCAGTCCCGCGCGCGCGCGGTCTGCGACTACATCAGTGCCATGTCGGACCGGTTTGCCATCGCCAAGTTCGAGGAGCTGTTTGTGCCCAGGGCCTGGTCCGTGCTGTAAAAGAAAAGGAAGTGGTTTTGGATGTACTATCCTCAGGAAGTAGTGGACGAGGTCCTTGCCAATACGGATATTGTGGACGTTGTCTCCGCGCATGTACATCTGCAGAAGCGGGGGAGCACTTATGTGGGGCTGTGTCCTTTTCACAATGAGAAGACGCCCTCCTTCAACGTGATCCCCGGGAAACAGTTCTTTTACTGCTTCGGCTGCGGCGCGGGCGGCAGTGCCATCACATTCCTGATGAAATACAACAACAGTGCTTTCCCGGAGGCGCTGCAGGAGCTGGCGGACCGGGCGCAGATCACACTGCCTTCCCCCAACTACAGCGAGGAGGCCAAAAAGCGCGAGAAGCACCGGCAGGACCTGCTGGCGGTCACCCGGGAGACGGCTGTCTACTACTACCGCATGCTGCGGTCGAAGCGCGGAGAGCGGGGGATGCGGTATTTTCAGGACCGCGCCCTCTCGCCGGAGACCATGAAGATGTTCGGCCTGGGCTTCGCGGACGGGGCCCGCAGCGACCTGACGGCCTATCTGCGGAAAAAGGGCTTTCCGGACGAGCTGATCCTGGAGGCGGATGTCGCCCGCTACGACGAAAAACAGGGTATGCACGACCGGTATTTCAACCGGGTCATGTTCCCGATCCAGGACGTGCGGGGCCGCGTGATCGGCTTCGGAGGCCGGGTCCTGGGGGACGCCAAGCCCAAATACATCAATTCCTCCGACACCTATATATTTGATAAGGGCAGGAACCTCTACGCCCTGAACCTGGCCCGGCGAAGCCGCAGGGACTACCTGATCCTCTGCGAAGGGTATATGGATGTCATCGCCATGCACCAGGCGGGCTTCCCCGAGGCGGTCGCCTCGCTGGGGACAGCCTTTACGGCCGGACAGGCGGCCCTCCTGCGCAGATATACGAAGCGGGTCCTCCTGGCCTACGACAGCGACGGGGCAGGTGTGCGGGCCGCCATGCGCAACATCGGCATCCTGCGGGCGGGCGGACTGGAATCCGCCGTGATCGACCTGCGCCCCCACAAGGATCCCGATGAATTCATCAAGGCGGAGGGAAAGGAGGCCTTCCAGGACCGGATCGACCACGCCGAGAACAGTTTTTTCTACGAGCTGAGGATCATTTCCGGGTCCTATCAGATGGATGACCCCTCCAGCCGGACGGCTTTTCACAGGGAGATCGCGCGGAAGCTGTGCGCCTTTGCGGACGATCTCGAGCGAGACAATTACATCACGGCCGCGGCGGACAAATATATGATCCGGGCGGAGAGCCTGCGCAGGCTGGTCGCCCAGTACGGAAACGCGTCCGGCTACGGGACAGAGGCACAGAGCGGCGGAAACCGGAACCGGAGCGTAGAAGGCGGCGCCCCTCAGCGAAGGGAAAACACCGGCGCGGGAGAAAAAACAGGGCCGGATCCGCAGGAAGCGGCGCTGGAAAGGGCCAGATTCGGAAGCGATCCCGCCGGACGGAGATCCGGCAGTTCTCCTGCTGTCTCCAGAGCCCAAAAGGCACTCCTGGGCAAACAGGCCCTCCTCCTGACATGGCTCGTGGAGGAACCGGCATTTTTCTCCCAGGTGAGCCGCTTCCTGACACCGGCTGACTTTTCGGGAGGCCTCTACCGCGAGATCGCGCAGAGACTCTGGGAAAGAATGAAATCCGGCGCCCCCGCGGGCGCGGCGGCATCTCTGATCTCTTCCTTTGAGACGGAGGAGGAGCAGGAGATGGCGGCAGCCATCCTTTCCCGCCATCCCGGGGATATGCAGGAGGACGCGGACAGGGACAAGACACTGCGGGAACTGGTCTACGCAGTCCGGGAGGCCTCCGTGGACCGGATGCTCTCGGGAGAGGGTGGAAGCTCCCTTCAGGAGGCCCTGGCTGCCAAAAAGGAACTGCAGACACTGCGGTCGGCGCGTTTTACACCGGACGGCCAGGTGTGAAGAGGCAGACGGGATGCGGGACGCATGACCGGTTCATGCGCGCATACTGTGACAGCATAAGGCCGTCAAACGATAAAACTGTGCACGATCATTGTCTGATGATCACATAGAATTATATAAATGATATAGAAGAGGTATTGACAGATGGGACGGAGCGGACAGACAGAAGCAAAGATTTCAGAAGCAGAGGAGATGCAGCACATGACCATGCAGCAATTCGATGAGAAGGCCAGAGAAGATTTCAAGAAGAAACTGGATGAGCTGATCGAACGGGGAAAAAACAAAAAGAATGTCCTGGAGTATCAGGAGATCACCGAGACATTCCACGAGCTGAAGCTTGACGAGGAACAGTATGACCTGATCATGCAGATCCTTGAAAAGAGCGATATCGACATTATCCGGACACACGAAGAGGAAGTCCCGGACCGCGAGCTGGAGACGATCGAAGATGAGAACTCCGAAGAGCAGGATCTGGAAAACATTGACCTCACGATTCCGGACAGTGTCAATATCGAGGATCCGGTGCGCATGTATCTCAAGGA
>DFIR01000024.1 GCA_002372815.1 Lachnospiraceae bacterium UBA3692 | reverse complement strand
ATGGGCTTCCACTGCGGCAACACCTGCTCGATGAAGCTCTCCTCCTGCGAGATGAAGAACCAGCTCATCATGGCCAGATCCCTTCCCGAGGAAGTGACCGACGGTACCCTCGAAGGCGACATCGCTCCCGGCAACATCACCTTCTACCGCCTGCAGTCCACCGCGGATGCCAAGCTCCGCGCCTACGTCGCGGAAGGTGAAGTCCTGCCCGTCGCGACCCGCTCCTTCGGCAGCATCGGCGTCTTCGCGATCCACGAGATGGGCCGCTTCTACCGCCACGTGCTGATCCAGAAGAACTATCCTCACCACGGCGCCGTCGCTTTCGGCCACTACGGCAAGGAACTCTTCGAAGTCTTCAAATACATCGGTGTCCCGATCGAGGACCTCAACTACAACCAGCCGGCGTCTCTGCCTTACGCAACAGAGAATCCTTTCGCCTGATCTACACAGAAACCGCAGATTCCGGAAGACCCCTGGCAGCCATATTTTGCTGCCAGGGGTCTTTCTTCATTCACTACCTCTTCCACCGCAGCACCTGCACTTCGTAGGGCTGGAGCAGGCCTGCCTTGCCGCCTTTGCCGATCCGGGTGCAGTTTCTGCCGGACGGATAGTTGCAGAGGAGGAGCTTCGCCTGACGTCTGTCGAAGCCTTTCGGGAGGCGGTAGCGGACAGGGCTCCCGGAGAAGGAGCAGATCACGAGGATGCGCTCTCCCTTCCAGGTGCGGCTGTACATGTAGATCTTCTTGCTGGCACGGAAGTATTCGTGGTAATCGCCGTGCAGGAGCGTCGCGCTCCGCTTGCGCAGCGAGAGGCAGGTCCTGTAGAAGTGCAGGATGCTCTCCGGGTCCTTCTCCTCCGCCTCCACATTGACCTGGCGATAGTTCGGGTTGATGTAGAACCAGGGCTTGCCGGTGGTGAAGCCCGCGTTCCGGCTTCCGGACCACTGGACCGGGGTGCGGGCGCTGTCGCGGCTGGAGAGGTGGATGCGGTGGAGCCTTTTCTCCTCCGGTTCGCGCAGATGGAAGGAGTGGAAGGCGTTGATCGACGCGACGTCCAGGTACTTGTCGATCGAATCCAGCGCGATGTTGGTCATGCCGATCTCCTGCCCCTGGTAGATGAAAGGGGTCCCGGGCTGGAGGATGTAGCAGGCGGCCAGCATTTTTCCGGACTGCTTCCAGTAGATCAGGCTTCCGTAGCGGTCGATCACTCTGGGGTGATCGTGATTCTCCAGATAGAGCGCGTTCCAGGCCTTCCCGGCGAGTCCGTACTGCCACTTGGTGAAGGCGTGCTTGAGCTTGCGCAGCCGGAATCCGTGATAGACGTACTCCGTCATGAAGCAGTCCGCCATCATGGTGTCGAACTGGATCATCATATCCAGCACGCGGTCCCTGCCGCTGATGTACGTGAGCGCCGTCGCGACACCCGTGTAGGGAGCCTCGCCCACCTGGATCACGCCGTACTCGCGGGTGACCTCCCGGAACTCCTTCAGGTAGGTGACCAGGTTCGGGCCGTCCTTGTAGAAAGGAAGGCCGTTGATGGCCGGCACGAAAGGGATGCCGTCCGGCAGCTGCATGTCCTTCGAGATGAAGGTGATCACGTCCTCGCGGAATCCGTCGACCCCCATGTCCAGCCAGAACCGCATGATGTCCTTGACCTCTTCGCGGACCTTCGGATTGTCCATATTCAGATCCGGCTGCTTCCGGGCAAAAACATGCAGGTAATACTGCTCCCTCTGCGCATTGTACTCCCACGCCAGCCCCTCGAACTGGCTGTACCAGTTGTTGGGCGGCAGGCGCGTCTCCCCCTTCCACAGGGGATCCCGCCAGATGTAGTAGTCGCTGTAAGGATTGTCCTTCCCCTTGCAGCTCTCCAGGAACCAGGGGTGTTCGTCGGACGTGTGGTTGATCACCAGGTCCAGGAGCACCTTGAGTCCCAGCTCATGGGCGCGGTGCAGGACCTTCTGAAACTGTTCGAGCGTTCCGTAGTCCGGGTGGATGTCCCGGTAGTCGGAAATGTCATAGCCGTAGTCCGCGTTCGGGGACGGAAAGATCGGGCTGAACCAGATCCCGTCGACCCCGAGGTCCCGGATGTACTCCAATTTGTCATAGACGCCGTACAGATCGCCGATCCCGTCGCCGTTGCCGTCGCAGAAGCTCCGGATCCAGATCTGATAGAAGGACATCTTTCGGAAATCATACTGCCGCATCATGTCCTCCCGGCGCGTCTTTCTGTCTGCGCATCATCGCTCACTCTTCCTCCCCGCCGGTGAGCATCTCCAGCATCTCCTGCGCGTCGCGGGCGCGCTCCTCAAAATACCGCTCCGCGCTCTCACGCATCTGCACCTTCTTCTCATCCAGGTACTTCTCCGCGTCTTCGCGCAGCTTGTGGGCCCGCTGGTTCACGAACATCTCCGGGTCCTCCCAGAAAGAGGCCGCCGTGTCACTCAGCTCCTGGATGTTATCCATCATGCCGAGCGCCGTCACCTGGAAGTCATCGAAGAGCTCCTTCCGCGCCTGCCGCCACTTGTCCTGCTCGGACATGCTCCGCGCCATCCACTTGAGGGCGAAGTCGGTGGGGAACTGCTTCTTCTTCGGGAGGACGCCGCTCTTCTTCTCGGCCAGAATGAAACAGTAGCGGTCGTAGGCCGCATTCACGCACGTCTGCCAGGACATGTAGATCTCGTCCATCGCGTGCTGCCCGACATCGTGCAGGTGCTCCAGATCGCCGCAGACCTCCCCCAGGAGTGCCGCCATGGCCTCCGCGGATTCCTCGATGATGAAGCCGTTGCGCCCGTCCGTGATCCCCTCCGCCGCGCACGAGTCGCGGATCAGGACACTCGCCAGCCCGCAGGCCGCCGCCTCCCGGACCACCAGGCCGTTCGTGTCGAAGGTCGACGGGAAGAGGAAGAGATCAGCGCGCGTGTTGAAGGCCCGCAGGACCTCCCTGTCATACACCGGCCCTGTAAAAATACACCTGGCAGCCTCATCGGCACTGCCCATCAGCCCCAGCTCCTTCGCGCGCTCCTGCAGCATCTCCGCATCGGGGCCCTTGCCGACGAACACCATGCGGAAGTCCTGTCCCCGGTCCTTGAGCAGCTTCAGCGCGTCCAGGATCAGCGGCAGGTTCTTGTAGTTGATGAGCCGGCCGACATAGAGGAACATCGGCACGCCTTCCGGCAGGTCATATTCAGCCACCGCCTTCGCGACAGTGTCCTGATCGACGCGCCCCTTTGCGAAGTCGACGCCGTTGGTCATCACGCGGTATTTGCCCTGGAAGCCCAGGGACCGCAGGCTCTCCCCCGCCCCTTTGCTGACGACCCAGATGTCGTCACAGGCCTCGATATTGCTCACCATCGCCTTGATGGTCTCGTCCGCGACCGGCTTCAGCTTCAGCTCCCGCCGCAGATCGATATCATACTTCGTGTGATAGGTGAAAATGATCGGCGCCCCCGTCTGCTCCCGCAGGAGCCTCGCGATGATCGTCGCCGACGCCGGGCAGTGCGAGTGAATGATATCGGGGCTGAAGCGCGCCAGCTCCGAGACCGACTTGCCCTCAAAAGGATTGCCCGTCCGGTAGCCGTTCATCATGGAAGCCGTATTCAGGCTCTTGTAGGGCACGACAGGATACGGATACTGCGAGTAATCCGCCCCCGGATACTCCGGTGTCCCGACGATCACACCCGCGCCGTGATCCTGCATCAGGTAGTTGGCGTAGTTCATCATCACATTGACGACACCGTCAATGACAGGCGGAAAAGAATCGTTCAGCAGACAGACTTTCATTATTTCTGTTCCTCCGGTTCCTCGATCTCTGTGTCATCCACGATCAGCTGCGACGTGAGCCTGTGCAGCACTTTCCAGCTCTCCATCGTGCCGGTGTTCTCCGTGCATTCGACCATCTGGTCGAAGACGCCGGCGTCCTCAAACATTCCCCGGCTCTCCCCGAGGTCCGTCTCCCCGGCCGCCTCGTCGATGAGCGCCGCGAGACTCTCCAGGTTCGTCCGGAGCGTCTCCACCTGCTCCTCCTCCAGCGTCTCGATGACCGCCAGCAGCGTATCCGTGAAGATCGCCTGGTCGATGTTCATGAGATCGCGCTCTCCGGCAAAAGTCAGCAGCGCGCAGGCCGCCTGCGCCTCCTTCAGCGAAGCGCCGGCCGTCCCCGTCTCAAGTCCGAGCACGACGTCGAAATATTTCTCCTTCAGGACCTCCTCGGGGACTTCCAGGCTGTAGGTGCGGACGAACTCCATCCCTGCCGCCTGCTCTTCGCGGGAGTCCGTCCAGAGCATATGTCCGTCTTCCGTGAAGTGGAAGCTGCCCTCGGCATCCAGCCACAGGACCTCCTGCTCCGCGATCTCCCCTGTCTCCGCGTCATAAGTATTCAGATAACAGGCGCCGTCCGTGTAGCGCACGCTGTCCGTCTCCGGATCATAGACCGCGTTCATGGACCACACGCTGTACTCCAGGGCGCTGCCTCCCCAGAAGACCTCCACGTAATACTGGTATTCCTCGTCCAGTTCACAGATCGTCATGCCTGCCCGCTGGCTCACGGCGTCCATCCAGCGCCCCGGAAGCAGGTTCAGGTGGTCCGCATTGGGAACCGGCAGTTCGCCTTCCGCGTCTGCAGCTGCCTCCGCCGCTTCGGCCGCAGTCGCCTCCGCCGCCTTCTCCTCTGCCTTCTCCGCCGCCTTCTTCTCCGCAGCTTCCGCCTGCAGCGTGCCGCTCTCCGCCTCGATCGTCTTAGTGGCGTCCGCCGCAAACTGCGAGCAGCCGCTCACGGCCGCCAGCACACCCGCCAGGAACAATATGATCAAACGTTTACGCATAACGGTCTCCTCTCAAAATCAAGCTGGACGAACCGGTCTCATGCCCGTCTTTAAACAACCATAATCTCTATCATTATACTATTGTCTGCGGGGCGGTGCAAATCCGTCGCGCCGGTCCTCCTCCGGGAGACAGGAACAGCCCGGAGAACTCCGGGTGCAGCCGCCGCAGTGTGCCTGCGTGCTCCTCCGAAGGTTCTCCGGGCTGTATTCATCTCCTCAGGGCAGCCGGCATTTCTGCTGCTCCGGGCATTGTCCTGTGATTACATCAGCTTGCGGAACATCTCCTCAAACTGCTCGAGCGTCGCGGGGCGAGGGTTGCCGGGCGCGCAGGCATCCGCTGCTGCGGACTCGCAGAGGAACGGGAGATCTTCTTCCTTCAGCTTCTCCAGCTTGGTCGGGATGCCGACGTCGACGGAGAGCTGACGGACCGCGTCGATCGCCGCCTTGCGGTAGGCCGGCGCGTCCATGCCGGTGGTGTCCACGCCGAACGCTTCCGCGATCGCCTTGAACTTCTCGCCGGTGTACTCCTGGTTGAACTCCATGACGATGGGCAGCATCATCGCGCAGGCGACGCCGTGAGGCGTGTCATAGACCGCGCCGAGGGTGTGCGCCATGGAGTGGGCGATGCCGAGACCGACGTTGGAGTAGGCCATCGCGGTCACGTACTGTGCCAGCGCCATGCCTTCGCGGCCGTCGGGATCATTGGCGACAGCCTTGCGGAGGTTCTTCGCGATCAGCTGGATCGACTCAAGGTTCAGACAGTCAGCGAGCTCCCATGCCGCTGCGGTGGTGTAGCCTTCGATCGCGTGGGTCAGCGCATCCATACCGGTGGAAGCCGTCAGGCCCTTCGGCATCGAAGCCATCATGTCGGGATCCACGACCGCCACATCCGGAATGTCGTTAGGGTCCACACACACGAATTTGCGCTTCTTCTCGACGTCGGTGATGACGTAGTTGATGGTGGACTCAGCGCCGGTGCCGCCGGTGGTGGGCACTGCGATCGTGAAGACGGTGCGGTTCTTCGTAGGCGCAACACCTTCCAGGGAACGCACATCGTAGTACTCAGGGTTGTTGACGATGATGCCGATGCCCTTGCCGGTGTCCATGGAGGAGCCGCCGCCGATGGTGATCATGAA
>DFIR01000100.1 GCA_002372815.1 Lachnospiraceae bacterium UBA3692 | reverse complement strand
CAGTGAAACGGCAGTAGAGGGGTGCTGGTAATGAAGTTGCTATCTGAGTGCCGGTAGAGATGCTGTAGCGGCAGTGAAACGGCAGTGGAGGGGTGCTGGTAATGAAGTTGCTATCTGAGTGCCGGTAGAGATGCTGTAGCGGCAGTGAAACGGCAGTGGAGGGATGCCAGGAAGGAAGTTGCTACTTGAGTGCCGGTAGAGGTGCTGTAGCGGCAGAGAAACGGCAGTGGAGGGGTGCCAGGAAGGTTGAGTGCCGGTAGAGGTGCTGCAGCGGCAGTAAAACGGCAGTAGAGGGGTGCCAGGAAGGTTGAGTGCCGGTAGAGGTGCTGCAGCGGCAGTGAAACGGCGGTGAGGGGAATGTACGCAAGAGGGACGGAAGATGAGCTGTAGCAACCTAATAGCGTACATCGCAGTCATCCAGAACTGCAATGTACGCAAGAGGGACGGAAGATGAACTGTAGCGACCCGAAAACGTACATCAGGGACAGCCAGGACTGCAATGTACACAAGAGGGACGGAAGATGAACCGCACCGTCCCGAAAGCGTACATCGCAGTCATCCAGAACTGCAATGTACGCAAGAAGGACGGAAGATACACTGTAGCGGCCCGAAAACATACATCGGGGGACAGCCGGCAGTTCATGGCATATCAGATGACAAGCCTCAACTGCCCCGGCAGCAGACGCACTGTGATATGAGAAGAGCGGCAGGTGACTTCGCCGTCGGTCTGGACCCAGAGCGGACGGTCGGTGCGGATCGTGAAGGAAACGCTTCTTTCCTCTGTGACGCCGCGGTAGCGGAGGTGGCCGCCGTTATAGGCGTGTGGGAAGATACGGAAGAAATTCGGGCGGGCGATGTCGGAAGCGGTGCAGAGGTCGATCCGGCCGTCGTCAGCGCTGGCGTGAGGGCAGAAGCGGAAGCCGCCGCCCTGGTACTGGTGGTTCATGCAGGCTGCAAATAGAAGCTTCTTGTAATGCAGGCTGGTACCTTCCGGGTGGGAAGTGTTGCCGGCGCCGCCACCAGCTACACCGGCCGTGCTACCGGCACCGCTCTCAGACATGCTGCCTGCATCGCCATCAGAATCGTTGCCGGCATCGCTGCCAACGGAGATCCCGGCACCGCCACCAGCCACATCGGCTAGGCTCCCGGCGCCTTCTGTCTCACACCCCGTCCCGCCCTCAAACTTGATCTCGCAGTCGGCCATCTGGCTGGTGAAGATGAGGCGGATGGCGGCGGCGAGGTAGATGAGTTTGCCCAGGCGGAGGGCGTTGAGGACGGATTTGAAGCGGGAGGAGGCGGCGGCCCAGCAGCATTCAGCGTCGAAGCCGATGCCGCAGCCGACGTTGAAGAGGCGGCGGGCGTAGCGCGGGTCTTCCCAGCCGGGCAGGATGGAGTGGCGGTCGTGGAAGAGGACTTCGCCGACGTCGCAGCGTCGGACGACCTGTCCGCGCAGGACGGAAGCGATGATCTCACGCTGGTCTTTCGGGAGGTGCATGTCGCGCTGCAGGTCGTTGCCGGAGCCGATCTGGAGGAAGCCGACACGGGTCCGCTCAAAATTGCGGATGCCGTTGACAGCTTCGTTCATGGAACCATCGCCGCCGAGGATGAGGAGGGTGTTCTCCTGTCCGTCGGAGGTGATTTCTTCGCAGATCTGTTCAATGCCCTTTACAGGGGTGGAGAAGTGGACGGCGTAAGGCTGGCCGTCCTCGCGGATCTGCTTCTCGACGGCCTTCCAGACGCGGGCGCCGCGGCCGCTGCTGGATGCGGGATTGACGATGATGTGCAGCATGATTTCCTCCGGGATAATAGGATTGTTTCCGCCGGCATGATCTGCATACTTTTGGCCGGTCGGAAGGGGTTTATCTGCCGTTCATGTTCATTATACAGAGCACCGGACAGGTTGACAAAGGGAAAAACCTGCGCTAGCATAACGGCAAACCAGAAGGATTCATAACGGTGAACCGGAAAGATTCATGACAGAAGACCGGACGAATTCATAAGGACAGACAGAATCAGAAGGAGGTCGGAAAAGTGATGAAAAACAGAGCGTTTTTAAGTATTGCGATGGCAGCGATGATGGCTGTGTCCGCGACAGCGTGCGGTTCGTCGACGGCGGCCAAGGAAGAGCCCCAGCAGGAGGCGGCTGCGGAAGAGACGACTGTGGCGGTGACCGAGGCGGCTGCAGAGGAGACGACGGCAGCGGTCGAGACGGCCGGCGCTGAGGAGACGGCGGAGGCAACCGCGGAGGAGACTTTCACGGGCGCACCCGTGAAGGCGTTCACAAATGACGGGATGACTCTGTCTGTGCAGGAGTCCGTGGCGGACCTGCTTGTGGTCGATACGCCTGATCCGGCGGAGGACGGCGTGCTGTTCTATGTGTCGGAGAAGGAATCCCTGGACCTGGCGGCGGCGCAGGATCAGGATTTTGTCGGTGCCGGCTGGCTGTTCAGCATCGGACGCGTCGATGAGGCGCGCGCGAAGGAGATCCGGGAGACGGATATTCCGGGCATGGAAGTTTTCGCGGTTGATGGGAACGGCAACTACTATGTGTACTATCATCCGACGGATGTGCGCGCGGTGCGCGAGGAGTACACGGAGGAGAGCATGAAGTCCTGGGAGTTCCTGAACACCTGGGCAGGCACGATGACCGGCACATTCGTGATGGACAACGAGGGGCTCAGCACGGAAGGCCTGACGGATGCGGACTACCTTGCGGATTCCTATGCGTACGGATATTTCCGTATGGTCGGCGAGATGGAGCAGGGGACGGCAGGTGCCTCTCTGCAGACAGCGAAGACGGCTTGCGATACGATGCGCTACGCCGCGGTGAACAATGTGCATCTGCAGGACTACGATCTGCTCCGCAGCGAGATGCTGAAGGGCTGGGAGAGCCTGAGCGATGAGGAGCGCGCCGCTTTCGACGCGAACATCATGCAGGTCATCACACTCATCGACAGCTGCAAAGCGGACTGGGAGAGCCAGCGCGCACTGTTTGAGGACGCCGGCTGCGCACAGACGATGGAGATGCTGCTGGGAAGCGCTTCCGCACAGGAGGCGTGGTCCACGCTTCTCGCGAACACGCTGACGATGGGCAACTCGGACGGCGAGTAAGATTGTATTCACCGCCCCGGGCGTCTTCGGACACCCGGGGCGGACACAGAATCTACACAAAGAAAGAGTTGTTTTCGGGCCCGAATCACAATATAATGGGCTTGCAAAGAAAGCAGAGTAGGAACAGGCGCGTGAAGTGCCGGCTGTACAGGGAGTTGACAGCCGGACGAAGGATCGGACAGACGGACAGACGGCCGGAGGGCCGGAAGGCCGCCGCAGGGAGTCCGGATCCGCGGTGCCTGTGCCGCATCCCGCTGCTACATATCTGGATCGTGATCTCCTCTTATGTAGTATGGATTCTACATGAAAGGAGGTTTTTTCATGGAGAAGACCAGGAGGAATACTTGGACGGCATCCGCGTCGGAACTGCGGAGGCTCAAGGTGCTGACGGCGTGCGGCATGATGTGCGCGCTGGCGCTCGTGCTGAACATGACGACGACGTTCAATATCGGTCCCTACATCCGCATCGGGGTGTCCGGGATCCCGGCGCAGGTCGTGGACTATCTGTTCGGGCCGGTCGTGGGCGGTATTTTCGGCGGTGTACTGGATATCGTGAAGTATGTGCTGCGGCCGGACGGGAACTTCTTCCCCGGCTTTACGATCAGCGGGATCGTGGGCGGCATGATCTACGGCGCGATCCTGTACCGGCAGCGGCCGACGGTCCTCAGGATCCTGGCCGCGCAGGCTGCGGTCAAGACGGTCGTGAACATCGGCCTGAATTCCGTGTGGCTCCACATGCTCTATGGGCAGGCGCTGGCAGCGCTGCTGCCGGCGAGGTGCGTCTCCAACCTGGTGATGCTGCCGGTGGACACATTGATCCTGTACCTGGTGCTGCGAGTGCTGGACGGGCCGATGAAGAGGATACTGGCGGAGGAGTGACCGGTCGCGGAATGACAGCCGAGGCGGAACGGCGAAGGAGTGACAGCCGCGGGCCGGCCGGGTTGTGCAAACATATTTTAGCACTGTGAAACTTTGCTTCACAAAAGTGCTTGACATTTAAAAACTGTCGTTTTACCATACAATCAAATCATAATAAACCGTTGATGCGGAGATTAAACAGGAGGGGCACTCCCAGAGAGTCCGGGCAGGTGAGAGCCGGACAGAACGCCGGCCTGCAAATGGACCGCTGAGGGCGCGATGAAAAGGAAGGCGCGGCACAGGCCGGGCATGTTCCCCAGTATCCCGCGACGTGAGGCATACGTCAGTTGCCGGGAGTTTGTCAGAACTCCGCAGAGTGTGTGGATGACACAAATCAGGGTGGCACCGCGGATCGCAAGGATCGTGGATCAGTTTGCGCAGATTCGTCCCTGACAGAGTACAGTGGCTCTGTCAGGGACTTTTTATATGCTGACGGGCCGTCACGACAGCCGCCCCGGCGGGCAGTACAGCCGGGAGAAAGAAGGCGGAGATGATCAAGGAAGCTATCATCAAGATCGTGAACAAGGGAGACCTGACCTACGAGGAGGCGCAGGCCGTCATGAACGAGATCATGAACGGGGAGACGACGCCGACGCAGAACGCGGCTTTTCTCGCGGCGCTCTCCACCAAGAGCACAAGGGCGGAGACCATCGACGAGATCTCCGGCTGCGCCGTCGCGATGCGCAGTCACGCGACGCCGGTGGAGCACCCTGGCATGGAGGTCATGGAGATCGTCGGCACGGGCGGCGACAACGCGCACACCTTCAATATCTCCACGACGACGGCCATGGTGGCCGCCGCAGCGGGCATCAAGGTGGCCAAGCACGGCAACCGCGCCGCCTCCTCGGACTCGGGCACGGCGGACTGCCTGGAGGCCCTGGGCGTCAACATCCAGGAGGATCCGGAGCTCTGCAGGAAGCTGCTGGAGGAGGTCGGCCTCTGCTTCATGTTCGCGCAGAAGTATCACGCCGCGATGAAGTACGTCGGCGGGATCCGCAGGGAGCTGGGCTTCCGGACCGTCTTCAACATCCTCGGCCCGCTGACCAATCCCGCGAAGCCGGAGATGTTCCTGCTTGGCGTGTACGACGAATACCTGGTCGAGCCGGTGACCAAGGTCCTGGCCTCCCTGGGCGTCCGGCGCGCGCTCGTGGTCTACGGACAGGACAAGATGGACGAGATCTCCGCCAGCGCCCCGACCACGGTCTGTGAGCTGAAGGAGGGATATTACCGGAGTTTCGTCATCCGTCCGGAGGATTTCGGGCTCGTGCGCGGCACGAAGGACGAAGTCGTCGGCGGAACAGCCGCCGAGAACGCCGAGATCACGCGCGGCATTCTCCACGGGGAGATCACCGGGACAAAGCGGAATGCGGTCCTCCTGAACGCCGGCGCGGCGCTCTACGTAGGGCAGAAGGCCCCGACGATCGCGGACGGCGTCCGGATGGCGGCGGAGATCATCGACAGCGGCGCTGCGTACCGGACGCTGGAGAAGCTGATCCGCGTTTCCAACGTCACAGACTGACAGCAGGAAAAACGACGCAGCACGGCAGATACGGCAAAGGAGGCAGGCTATGACGATCCTCGATACCCTCGCGCAGCACGCGGCGGAGCGCGTGCGCAGAGTTTCCGCACGGATCCCCCGGGAGGAGGTGCGGGCGCAGGCGGAGCTGCTGGTGAAGGCCGCGGCAGACGGAAAGAGCGGGGCGGACGGCGGAAGGCTGCCTTTTGAGGCGGCCCTGGCGGCACCGGGGATCTCTTTTATCTGCGAATGCAAGAAAGCTTCGCCTTCCAAAGGAATGATCGATCCGGTCTTTCCGTATCTGGAGATCGCCCGCAGCTATGAGGCTGCGGGGGCGGCCGCCATCTCCGTGCTGACGGAGGAGGACTACTTCCTCGGGAACCTGACCTGTCTGGAGGAGATCGCGAAGACCGTGCAGATCCCGGTCCTGCGCAAGGACTTCACGGTCGACCCGTATATGCTCTACGAGGCGAAGGTCGCTGGCGCGTCGGCGGTGCTCCTGATCTGTGCGATCCTGGACGACGGGCAGCTGCGGGAGTACCGGGAGATCGCGGATGCGCTGCGCCTCTCAGCCCTCGTGGAGGCCCACGACGCGGAGGAGGTCGACAGGGCGCTGGCGGCCGGCGCGCGCATCGTCGGTGTGAACAACCGGGACCTGCGGGACTTCTCCGTGGATCTCCGCAATTCGGTGCGGCTGCGGGAGAGAGTTCCTGCGGACGTGCTGTATGTCTCCGAGAGCGGGATCCGGACGGCGGAGGATGTCGACGTCCTGCGGCGCTGCGGGACGGATGCCGTCCTGATCGGGGAGACGCTGATGCGCAGCGGCGACAGAAAGGCGGCACTGGATGCGCTGCGGGGGCAGAGCGATGGGTGACACGAACAGCATGGGCGGGAAGGTCCGGATCAAGATCTGCGGCCTGCGCCGTCCGGAGGATATCGAGGCGGCCAACCGGCTGCTGCCGGACTACATCGGCCTGATCTTCTGGCCGGGCAGCCGGCGGGCTGTCACCGCCGCAGGGGCTGCGGCGCTGCGGGAGCGGCTCGATCCGCGCATCGTACCTGTCGGCGTGTTCGTCGACGCGGCCCCGGAGGAGATCGCCGCGCTGGCGTCTGCCGGGACCATCGGCATGGCGCAGCTGCACGGGCAGGAGACGGAAGAGTATATCGCGCGCCTCAGGGCGATGACCGACATTCCGGTCATGAAGGCCTATACGGTGCGAGGACCGGAGGACCTGCGAGCGGCAGCGGAGAGCAGCGCCGACTATGTACTTCTGGACAACGGAAAGGGGACCGGCCGGACGTTTGACTGGGGGCTGCTTGCGGGACCGCGGGACGGCACCCGGCACGACGAAGACGCCACGGGTCTTGCCAGGCCCTGGTTTCTCGCCGGCGGCCTGACCCCGGAGAACGTGGCGGAGGCGGTCCGCAGGTTCCGGCCTTTCGCGGTCGACCTGAACAGCGGCTTGGAGACGGACGGATACAAGGATCCGGGCAAGATGGCGGCGGCAGCCGCTGCGCTCAGAGATATATAAGGAGGAAAGAGAGATGGGCAGGGGAAGATTCGGACAGTTCGGCGGCCAGTACGTGCCCGAGACACTGATGAACGAACTCCTCCGGCTGGAGGAGGCTTACGAATATTATAAGAAGGATCCGGATTTCTGCGCGGAGCTGGACAGCCTGATGAAGAACTACGCCGGACGGCCTTCCAGACTGTACTACGCGGAGAAAATGACGCAGGAGCTCGGCGGCGCCAAGGTCTACCTGAAGCGGGAGGACCTGAACCACACCGGGGCCCACAAGATCAACAACTGCCTGGGCCAGGTCCTGCTCGCGAAGAAGATGGGCAAGACCCGGGTAATCGCCGAGACGGGAGCCGGGCAGCATGGCGTGGCGACGGCGACGGTCGCAGCCCTGCTGGGCATGGAGTGCGAGATCTTCATGGGCGCCGTCGACTGCGAGCGGCAGGCGCTCAACGTCTACAGGATGGAGCTGCTGGGAGCGAAGGTGCACCCGGTGCAGAGCGGCACGAAGGTCCTCAAGGACGCTGTGAACGAGACCATGCGCGAGTGGGCCGGCCGCGTCGATGACACCCATTACGTGCTCGGAAGCGTCATGGGTCCCCATCCCTTCCCGACCATCGTGCGGGACTTCCAGGCGGTGATCTCCCAGGAGGCGCGGCAGCAGATCCTGGAGGCCGAGGGAAGGCTCCCGGCGGCCGTGGTCGCCTGCGTGGGCGGCGGCAGCAATGCGATCGGGGCGTTCTATCATTTTATCCCGGATGAGGGAGTGAAACTGATCGGCTGCGAGGCGGCCGGGCGCGGAATCGAGACGGGACAGCACGCCGCGACGATCGCCAAGGGAAGCCTGGGCGTCTTCCACGGCATGAAGTCCTACTTCTGCCAGAACGAGTACGGGCAGATCGACGAGGTCTACTCGATCAGCGCCGGCCTGGACTATCCGGGGATCGGTCCGGAGCACGCCTGGCTGCACGAGACGGGGCGCGCGCAGTACGTCCCCGTGACGGACGAGGAGGCCGTGGAGGCCTTCGAGTACCTGGCCCGCACAGAGGGCATCATCTGCGCGATCGAGAGCGCCCACGCCGTGGCGCATGTCCTGCGTCTCGCGCCGCAGCTGCCGAAGGAGGAGAGCGTGATCGTGTGCCTCTCCGGCCGCGGCGACAAGGACGTTGCGGCGATCGCGAGATACCGCGGAGTGGACATTCATGACTGAGCGGAAAGGAGAGGATACGGCGATGAAGAGCGTGAGAACAGTCCGGGATGCGTTTGCGGGCGGCAAGGCGTTCATCCCTTTTATCACCGCAGGGGATCCCTGTATAGAGAAGACGGAGGAGTTCATCCTGGCCATGGAGGCGGCCGGCGCGGACATGATCGAGATCGGGATCCCCTTCTCGGATCCGATCGCGGAGGGCGTGGTGATCCAGGAGGCCGACCTGCGCGCGCTCCGGTCCGGCACGACGACGGACGCGATCTTTGAGATGGTCGGGAGGCTCCGGGAGAAGACCGACATGCCCCTGGTGTTCATGGGCTACCTGAACCCGGTCTTCCACTACGGATATGAGAGATTCTTCCGCCGCTGCGAGGAGGTGGGGATCAGCGGGATCATCCTGCCGGACCTGCCGTTCGAGGAGAAGGGCGAGTGCGCGGAGATCGCCGCCGCCCACGGTGTCGACGTGATCTCGATGATCGCGCCGACTTCCCAGGAACGCATCCGCAGCATCGCGCAGGAAGCGTGCGGCTTCCTCTATGTCGTCTCCTCCATGGGTGTCACGGGCATGCGCAGCGAGATCCGGACGGACCTGGCCGGGATCCTGGACGCCATCCGGGAGGCGACAGACCTCCCCGCTGCCGTGGGCTTCGGGATCAATACGCCGGAGCAGGCGGCCCGGATCGGCGCCCTGGCGGACGGCGTCATCGTCGGCAGCGCGATCGTGAAGATCGTCGCGGAGCACGGAGAAGATGCTGCGCCATATATTACAAATTATGTTTCCGGCATGAAAAAAGCGCTCCGGGGAATCAAATAAAATTGTTAACAATGGGCGGAAACACACTTAAAAACGGCAAAAAACGGAAGAATTCATTGCGGTATGTAACATTTCTGAAATAAATTAAGACAAATTTGTTACAAAGACTTGCAATATATATTACGAATATGTTATATTTCTAATCGAAGCGGTTACAGATACGTTTCGGGAGGAAATGGAGCATATGAAAAAAGTACTTGCAGCAGCACTTGCAGCAACCATGATCATAGGACTCGGCACCGGCTACCAGGCGCCCGCCCTCGGCACGGCACAGGCCGCGCAGGAGACCGCGCCGGCAGCAGAGGCAGCGGCGCAGACCGCGGCACAGACCGTTCTGCAGGCCGTGCAGTCCGCCACGAAAGCCGTCGACGGCAGCAGCTTCGATGAGGCGATCGAGGATCTCTACACACGTTCCGCAGAGCTCAGTGACGAGGACGTCATGGAAGCCGCGCAGGGCATGGAATCAGATCTCTCGGCGGCCAGAAGCGTGCTCGGCAGCAGCTACAACGCCGTGAAGAACTGCCTCGATCTCTTCGAGGAGGCGAAGGCCCAGTATCTCTCCGGCGAGACTGCGGAAGCAGGCGCTTATGAGGCGGAATGGGCGAGACAGGCGTCCTATGCGGCGAAGCTTTTCTCCGACGAACAGACCATCTGCAGCATCGTTCCCCGTTATCGCGTGGACGAGGCGAAGAGAGACGGCGATCAGTTCAAGCTCGACATCTATGAATGGGTGACGGTCGGTTATAAGGAGGACGGCAGCGATGCTCTCAACACTTCCGCTTTTGGGTATACTTATTCTGTGGCTCTTGGTAAGAGTGGAAACGGCGCCTACAGCGTGACGAAGATCAGCGGCTCTGACGAAAACTTCCGCTGGATGAGCGCGGAGGCGGAGCAGGCGGCACAGCAGGCCGCTGCTGAGAATACAGACAGCATCCTTGAGATGTTCGCAGAGGACTTCACGGCGCTCGAAGCACATGCGGCGGAGACCGTCACGATCCTTCCCTACACCTACAGCCGCGACAAGGCCATCGCCTACGCGGACCAGTGGTGCCTCAAGCGCAACAGGGCACAGTACAGCGACTACTCCAATGTCGGCGGCGACTGCGCGAACTTCGTTTCCCAGTGTCTGGCGGCCGGCGGAATGCCTGTGAACGGCTCGACCTTCTATGACGGCTGGCACAAGAACAGCCTGTCCTGGATCAACGTCATGGCCCAGATCAAGCACTTCAAGAACTACGGCACCTACATGATCGCCACCAAGGAGAACACCCTCAAGGGTAACCCGGTCTACTTCGACTGGAACGGCGACGGCACATGGGATCATGCCACGATCTGCGTCGGCAAGAACGCGAGCGGCACCCCGATCATCGATTCCCACACCGCGGATCTCTATCACGCGACCTGGAGCTACGACTCCGCGAAGAACCGCTGCACCATCCAGCTGTTCGACTCCAGCCAGGCGGCGCAGAAAGCGGTCAAGACCCTGACCGTCTCCGACGGCAAGAACGGCGATTCCACGACCGTCACGACGACCACCACCACGACCGAGACCACGACCACCACGACGACCCAGGCGAAGAACGGCTGGAAGAAGTCGGGCAAGAACTGGTTCTACTACGAGAACAACAAGAAGGCGACCGGCTGGAATACCATCGACGGCAAGAAGTACTACATGAACGCGAGCGGCGTCATGCAGACCGGATGGGAGCAGGTGGACGGCAAGTGGTACTACCTCGATCCCCAGAACGGTGACATGAAGACCGGCTGGATCCAGCTCAAGGGTAAGTGGTACTGGCTCGACGAGAAGACCGGCGCGATGGCGACCGGCTGGGTGAAGGTCAAGAACAAGTGGTACTACATGAACACCTCGAGCGGTGCCATGCGGACCGGCTGGATCACCGTCAAAGGATCCAAATATTACCTGAACAAGAGCGGCGCGATGGTGACCGGCAGACAGAAGATAGGCGGCAAATGGTACACCTTCGCTTCCAGCGGCAGACTGAAGAAGAAAGGATGATACAGCTCCAATAAACGTATAAGGCATACACAGATGCGCGGCAACTTCCTCCCTGTCCGCGCATCTGAAATAAAAAAGCGGCGGATGCCGCAGAGAATCAGACGGCGAAGGAACGAGGTTCCTCCGCCGTTTTTTCGGAATGATTGACAGAATCTTGCCAGAAATATGATAATAAAAATAATTTCCGACGAGGCAGCTGCAAGACGCAGCCGGCGGGCGGAAGGGACGGAGAACGGCCGGAGAAAGGAGGCGCAGATGTACGGTTCCGGACACAGATACATACGGTACGTGATCCTTGCGGCGGCAGCGGCGGCCTGTATATGCGGCGCGCTCGGCGGCCAGACACAGGCGGTCATGAACAAGGCGGTGCAGATCTGCCTGGAATGCTGTGGGATCGGGTGAACGGCATGAGAGACTGGCTGAAAAGAAGAAGAATCGTACAGTTCCTGTGGGGCCTTCTGACGAATGCGCATCTGTCGGGCTGGGTCACCGGGAGGATCTACCAGGGACCGCTGAAGCAGTTCTGCGTCCCGGGGATGAACTGCTATGCCTGTCCCGCGGCGGTCGGCGCCTGTCCGCTGGGATCCCTGCAGGCCTTCCTCAGTGCCAGGAAGCCGAAGGCTCCCCTCTATGTGCTGGGATTCCTGACCATGACCGGCGTGCTGCTGGGGCGGTTCATCTGCGGGTGGCTGTGCCTGTTCGGGCTGATCCAGGAGCTCCTGTACCGGATCCCGACGCCCAAGGTGCAGGTGCCGGAGAGAGCGGACAGGGTCCTGCGGAAGGGCAAGTATCTGATCCTTGCGGTGTTCGTCGTGCTCCTGCCGCTGGTCCTGCGGGACGGGATGGGAGTCAGCTTCCCCTATTTCTGCAAGTGGATCTGCCCGGTGGGGACGCTGGAAGGCGGCATCCCGCTGGTGATCCTGAACGAGGGCCTGCGCCCTCTGGTGCACGGCCTGTATGCGTGGAAGCTGGTCGTCCTGGCGGCGGTCGTGGGGCTGTCTGTGGTGATCCACAGGCCCTTCTGCAAGTATATCTGTCCGCTCGGCGCCTTCTACGCCCTGTTTCAGAAGATCGGTTTTCTCAGGCTGGTGAGAGACGAGAGCGCCTGTACCAACTGCGGCGCCTGCGCACACCGGTGTGCCATGCAGGTGGATCCGGTGCGGGATCCGGACAGTACAGAGTGCATCCGCTGCGGCGCCTGCGTGCAGGCCTGCCCGCAGCACGCCCTGCGCTTCGCCGCCGCCGGTTCTGAAGATCTCAAAGAAAGGAAGACAGTATGAAAAGAATCGTTTGTATCCTTCTGGCAGGCCTCCTTCTCACCTGCGCCGGCTGCGGCGGAAAGGAGAATCAGAAGACCGAAGCTCCCGCGGAGACAGCAGCGGCGGATACCGCGGAACAAGAGAAACAGGCAGCAGAGCAGCCTGCCGCGCAGGCCACAGAGCAGGCCGCTGCGCCGGCCGCAGAACCTGCGAAACCCGCCGCTTCCGGGGATGCCGAAGGCCTGCAGTTCGAAACGACGGACCTGGACGGCAACCCTGTGAACAGCGCGGACCTGTACGCGCAGCACAAGATCACGATGGTCAACGTGTGGGGCACCTGGTGCGGTCCCTGCGTCGGGGAGATGCCGGAGCTGGCCGTGATGGCGGAGGAATTTGCGGAGAAGGATGTCGGGCTGATCGCCGTGTGTACGGATGCCATGGACGCGGCGACCATCGAGGACGCGAAGGAGATCCTGGCTGACGCCGGCGTGGGGTTCCCGGTCCTGGCAGGCTTCAAGGGACAGGATGAGCTGTTTCAGATGTTTGCCTACCCCACCAGTTTCTTCGTGGACAGGGAGGGACATGTGCTGGGGAGCGTCATAGGGGCGGATCCGCAGCAGTACAGAGATACCGTGGAACAGCTGCTGAAAGAAGTGGAGTGAGCAGATGACGGAGCATGTTTTCAACTGGGCATTCATAGGGACCGGCGTGCTCGCGAAGGACGTCGCGAAGAAGATCACGGAGACGGGCCGCCACCGGATCGTCTCCGTCTACACGCGGAATTATGAGAAATGCTGCGCTTTTGCACAGCAGTACGGGGCTCTGGCAGCGCACACGGCCGAGGAGGCGATCGGCGCGCCGGGCGTCGACGGCGTCTATATCGTCACGCCGCACACCAGCCACTACGAGTACGCGAAGCAGGCACTGCTGATGGGCAGGCCGGTCCTCTGTGAGAAGCCGGTGAGCACCGACACGGAGAAGACGCAGGAACTCCTGCGCCTGAGCGAGGAGCGGGGCGTCTACTTCACCGAAGCCATGTGGACCTGGTTCGCCCCGGTCGCCAACAAAGTGAAGGAGTGGCTGGACAAGGGTGAGTACGGCGAAGTGAAGAAGCTTCACATGACCTACCACCTCCGCTCGATCAACTACGCGCCGCGCGTCTCGGATCCCAACACGGCCGGCGGCGCGCTGCTGGACATCGGCATCTACCCGCTCACCTATATCTGCCGCCTCTTCGGAAAGCCGCAGCGGATCGAGTGCAGAGGGAAACTGCGGGGCGGGATCGACACCGGCGAGGATGTCGCCATGTACTATCCCGGCGGGAAGAAATACACCTGGAGCGCCTCCATCCTGGACTTCTGGGGCCTGGAATACATGTCCCTGAGAGGGACGAAGGGGAGCACGACGCTGTTCTTCTATCACGGCGCCTCCAAGGTCACCCTGCGCCGCAGACGCGGCGGGGCGGAGACCTTCCGGGGGGACGGCGGCTATGTCAACGAGTTCGACATCGTGGCTTCCGAGATCCGGCAGGGGCTTGTCGAGAGCCCGCTGGTGCCCCACAAAGCGACGCTGGAAGTCATGCAGCTCATGGACGAGTGCCGGCGGCAGATGGGACTGGTCTACCCGTTCGAGAGGAAGCAATAAGGCAGCAAGAGGACAAGATCATGAAAGAGACGGAACGGCTTGTGCGCGTCGTTGAGAAGCTCCGCGCGGAGGACGGCTGCCCCTGGGACAAGGCGCAGACCCACGGGAGCCTCAAGCCGGCCTGCATCGAGGAGGCGGCGGAGGTCCTGTGCGGGATCAACATCCTGGAGGAGACCGGCAATGCGGACAATCTCCGGGAGGAACTGGGGGACCTGCTCCTGCAGGTCGTGATGCACGCCCAGATTGCGGCGGAGGAAGGCCATTTCACCTTCGAGGACGTGGCAAAGACGGCGGCGGACAAGATGGTGCGGAGGCATCCGCATATTTTTGCGGGGGCGGATCCTGCAGCGGATCCTGCTGTGGCGGGAGCTGCGGCAGACCCGGGCGTGCAGGGAGCCGGCGGCGGACCGGCCGGGCTGACACCCGACCAGGTGCGCGCCTCATGGGAGGAGATCAAGAAAGCGGAGAAAGCCGGCCGGGAAGAGGAGGAAGCCTTCGTCCTGGCCCATCTGGAGACCGCGATGAATGAAGCCAGGGAACTGATCGACGTCGCGAAGCGGCGCAAGGGATTCGGGACCCGGCAGCCGGAAGGCTGACGGGGACAGCAGAGGAACATAAGAGGAGAGAACGATGGAATTGTTTCACGGCGCGCCGGAGAGCATGGAGGGAAGAGAACCCAGGGAGATCCGCGCTTATGAACTGCTGGAGAGGGCCGGTGTGGATTTCATGAGGACGGACCACCCGGACGAGCCGGCGACCAGCATGGAAGTGTGCGAGCGGGTCGACGCGGTCCTGGGCGTGAAGATCTGCAAGAATCTCTTTCTGTGCAACAGGCAGAAGACCAACTTCTACCTCCTGATCATGCCGGGCGACAAGCCCTTCAAGACGAAGGAACTGTCCGGTCAGCTGGGGATCAGCCGCCTCTCCTTCGGCGAGGAGCAGTACATGGAGCAGTTCCTGGACCTGCTGCCGGGCAGCGTCTCCGTTCTGGGTCTCATGAACGACCATGACCGGCGCGTGCGGCTGCTGATCGACGAGGACGTGCTGAAGGAGGAGCAGTTCGGCTGCCACCCCTGCATGAATACAAGCTCCATCCGGTTCTCTGTCAAGGATCTCATCGAGAAAGTCCTGCCTGCGATCGGGACTGCTTATACAACTGTCAAACTGAAGGGCTATTGATCCTCAAGGGCGGCATCCTCGCCAATCCGCCCGCTTCGGTCACAAATCTTTTGAAGCAGGCGGAGCCGGACCTGTCCCCCGCTTCCTGGGACATCCGCTTCGGCAAATGCGAAGAAGTCTGCCCCCAGCACATTCAGATCAGAGAAGAGCTGGCGAAGGCAGCGGAGCTGTTCGGGCAGAGGAAGGAAGCCTGATCATCTGATCATATGGAAGCTCTCAGCAGGGGCAGTCGCGCATGGCGCGGCTGCCCCTGGTGCGTTGTTGTGGCGGTGATTCTTGAGGAAAATCACCGCGGCGACAACGATACCGGCGCCAGTCGTTACCAGCGCGGTGATATCTCTCGAAAATCACCGCGGTAACAACGATACCGGCGCCAGTCGTTACCAGCGCGGTGATATCTCTCGAAAATCACCGCAGTAACAACGATGTCGGCGCCGGTCGTTACCAGCACGGTGATATTTCTCGAAAATCACCGCGGCGACAACGATGCTGGGTGATGTCGTTATAGCTGCGGCGATATTTCCAGGAAATCACCGCGGCGACAACGATACTGGATGATATCGTTATAGTCGCGGTGATATTTCTTGAAAATCACCGCGACAGCAACGACATCACCCGGCCGGGCTGCCCCGAAAAAGTTTCGTTAATACTGTTGACATAGAATATTGAGTTAGCTATAATTAACCCATCAAGCGCCGGGGCCGGCGCATTTCTTAAACAAGTAGGTTAGCTTTATATAACTTATTTCTACAGAATTTCTACAGAGAAGGGAGGCCGCACATGAGCGTCGTCATTCTGGGCGGAAATGAATGTATGGAGAGACAGTACAAGGATCTCTGCAAAGAATACAGCTGCAAAGCAAAAGTCTTCATCAAGCCGTCCGGCAGCCTGAAGAACAAGTTGGGCAGGCCGGACCTGATGATCTGTTTCACAGGGGCACTGTCACACAAAGTCCTGAAAAATGCGCAGAATGAGATCCGCGGCTGCGGGACGCAGGTGGAGCATTCGAAGACAGCTTCCATGGCGGCGCTGCGAGCGATCCTTGAGAAGTATACGCTCGCGACGGCCTGACGCGGGGAAGGAAAGGACCATGTCTGACGAGACACTTGTGAGATTCGGTTCGCCGACGTTGGCGGGCCTCAAGACAGGAAACCTGTTCACATGTGAGTACACGGACAGGCGTGAACTGTCGGACGAAATAAGAGACCTGAACCGGCGGCTCGTGCCGAAAGGCCTGCGGCTCCTGCCGCTGCGGTGGAGCGACAGGCGGGTGCTGCTGTATCTGTACAGGCCGGAGAGACTGGAGAAGGATCTCGCCGACGGGGATGCCAGGGAGCTCCTCAAAGAGGAAGGATATCCCGGAAGGAATGCGGAAGCCTGCCTGGTGGAGCTGATCCGGCGGCTGCGGGGGAGAAAAGCTTTTCCGCATGAGATCGGTCTGTTTCTCAGTTATCCGCCGGAGGATGTGAGAGGATTCATCCGGTACGGGGGCAGGAAGAGTAAGCTGACCGGCTGCTGGCAGGTCTACGGCGATGCGGAGAATGCGCGCCGCACATTTGAAAGGTATGACCGGTGCACGCGGATCTACTGCCGGCGCTGGTCGGAGGGCGTGCCTCTCACACGGCTGGCGGTGCGCGAAGCAAGAAGAAACGGGGCAGCGGGGTGAGAGCAGTTCCCCCAATTACGCATCTTTCGGCACGCGCGCGGAGATAAGGACCGCCGGTGCCGTGAAGATAGAGAATGCAAGCTTGAAAGGAGCAGAAAAATGAGCAAAGTAGCAGTTGTTTACTGGAGCGGGACAGGCAATACACAGACCATGGCGGACGCGGTTGTGGCAGGCGCGCAGAACTCCGGCGCGGAAGTCGATCTGAAGACCGCCTCCGAATTCGGCGCGGCGGACGTCGCTTCTTACGATGCGATCGCTTTCGGCTGCCCCGCGATGGGCGCGGAAGTTCTGGAAGAGAGCGAGTTCCAGCCTATGTTCGATGACGTGAAGGGGGAACTCTCCGGAAAGAAGATCGCGCTGTTCGGTTCCTACGGCTGGGGCGACGGCGAGTGGATGCGCAACTGGGAAGACGACTGCCGCGACGCAGGCGCAAATCTGGCTGTGGACAGTGTCATGGCCAACAATGAGCCGGATGATGACGCGCTTGAAGCCTGCAGGGCTCTCGGCGCCGCGCTGGCATAAATGCCGTCACAGATACCGGCATAAGCACGGTTTAAACCCGGTATAAGCGCGGGACAGGCGGACAGGACAACAGGATACATGGCAGCAGAGGCGCCCGGAACGGAGGGAAACCATCCGATCCGGGCGTCATGGCTGTGCCGGAGGGGTTCTCTCCGTTCCGGGCGTCTTGGCTGTGCCGGAGACGAAGCGCTGTCCCGCAGAGGTTAATTATGCCAAACTTTTTCTTGCGAAACGATACCGCTGGTGCTAATATTAGCACAAACTAACACGGAGCATTTGTTCAATCATTCACCATACTGGATCATAGTGATCACCGGCAGAGGATAGATATGTTTCTGGAATTGAAGGATCTGCATAAAGCCTACGGGCAGGGGGACAGCCGGGTCGAGGTGCTGCACGGAATCGACCTGGGCGTACAAAAAGGGGAATTTGTGGTGCTGCTGGGGCCTTCCGGCTCCGGAAAGTCGACGCTCCTGAATATCATCGGGGGGATCGATCCTGCGGACAGCGGGGAGATCATCATCGACGGGGAGAAGATGTCCGGCATGAAGGAGAGACAGCTCACGCTGTACCGGCGCAGGCACCTCGGATACATCTTCCAGATGTACAACCTGATCCCGAACCTGACCGTGCGGGAAAACATCGAGGTCGGGGCGTATCTGAGCAGGGAGGCGCTGGATGTGGACGACCTCCTGAAGGTCCTGGGACTTTGGGAGCACCGGAACAAGGTGCCCAACCAGCTCTCCGGAGGACAGCAGCAGCGGACGGCCATCGGCAGGGCCGTGGTCAAGAACCCGGACATTCTCCTGTGCGACGAGCCCACCGGTGCGCTGGATTACAGGACTTCCAAGGACATCCTGCAGCTGATCGAGCGCGTCAATCAGATCTACGGAAGCACCGTCCTCATGGTGACGCACAACGATGCCATCCGCGGGATGGCGGACACAGTGGTGCGGCTCCGGGACGGACGCATCCGGGACATCACGCGCAACACCTCCAGGATCCCAGCGAAGGACCTGGAGTGGTAGGAAGCAGCGGCAGGATAGAGAGCTGCGGCAGGATAGAAAGGCAGCAGGGACAGACATGCACAATCCGCTTCACAGGCGCTTCCCGAGAGAACTGCGGGAGGAGACGGGCAAATATCTGGCGATCTTCCTGCTGCTGACGCTGACCATCGGGTTCGTATCCGGATTCCTGGTGGCGGACAGCAGCATGATCACCGCCTACAACGAGAGCTTTGAGAAGTTCAATATCGAGGACGGAAACTTCGCCTTTCGGGAGGAGATGAACCGCGCCCAGAGGAAGAAGATCGGGAATGCCGGCGTGCAGATCTTCGAGAATTATTACGCGGACCGGAAGATGGAGAACGGGAGCACCTTGCGCCTGTTCCGGGAGCGGTCGGAGGTGGATCTGGCCGATCTCATGGAAGGGCGGATGCCTGCGGCTGCCGGTGAAACGGCCGTCGACCGGCTCTTCGCCCGCAACAACGGCATCGCGGTCGGCGACACGATCTTGCTGGCGGACGGGACCCGGCTGGAGGTGACGGGGCTGGTGGCGCTGTCGGATTACAGCACGCTTTTTTCGGATAACAACGATTCCATGTTTGATTCAGTCCGGTTCGGCGTGGGCGTCATGACCCCGGAAGGATGGGAGCAGGCGGCGGGCAGGGAGATCCGGTACAGTTACGCGTGGAAGTACGAGTCGCCGCCGGCAGACGAGGCGCAGGAGCGGGACATGGCGGAGGACCTGCTGAAGGTCTGCGGAGCCGCGGGGGAACTGGAGGACTTCATCCCGCGGTACGCGAACCAGGCCATCCGGTTCACCGGCGAGGACATGGGCGGTGACAAGGTGATGATCGAAGTCCTGCTCTACATCATGATCGTCATCCTGGCCTTCGTCATCGGCGTCACGATCAGCAATACCATCACGGAGGAGGCCTCCGTGATCGGCACTTTGCGGGCCATGGGCTACACGAGAGCGGAACTGGTGCGCCATTACATGGCGATGCCGGTGCTGATCACCCTGGCCGGCGCTCTGGCCGGCAACATCCTGGGCTACACGCTGCTCAAGGACCTGTGCGCCTGGATGTACTACAACAGCTACAGCCTGCCGACCTATGTGACGCTCTTCAACGGGGAGGCGTTCTTCAAGACGACGGTCATCCCGGTCTGCCTGATGGCCGCCATCACCTTCCTGCTTCTGGAGAGGCGGCTGCGGCTGACACCGCTCCGGTTCCTCCGGCGGGATCTGGGACGGAAGAAACAGGGCGGCGTCATCCGGCTCCCGGCGGCGATCCCTTTCCTCAGCAGGTTCCGGACGCGCGTGATCCTGCAGAATCTGCCGAACTATCTGGTCCTGTTCGTCGGGATCCTGTTCGCGAATTTTCTCCTGATGTTCGGGATGATGCTGCCTTCTGTGCTGCAGCACTACCAGGAGACGGTCACCGACAGGCTGCTCTGCAGATATCAGTACATCCTGAAGGTGCCCTTCGATGTGATGGACGACACGCACAGGCTGCGGAGCTTCCTGAAGATGATGGAGTACTCGGAGGCGATCGCGACAGAGAATGAGACGGCGGAGAAGTTCAGCGCGTACACTTTGCGGCGCCCCGCGCAGAACGGGACGAAAGAAGAGGAGATCCTCCTCTACGGCGTCGCACAGGACAGCCGCTATGTGGAGGGCGTGCCCGCTTCTTCGGAAGGAAAGACGCTGGTCCTGGTCTCCAGCGCCTATGCGGACAAGTACGACACGTCGGCCGGGGACGAGATCACACTGGAGGAGATCTACGAGGACGGCGCCTATACATTCACGGTGGCCGGCATCTACGACTATGAGGTCGCGCCGGCGGTCTTTCTGGAGCAGAAGGCCCTCAACCGGACGCTGGACCTGGGAGAGGAGTACTTCTCCGGATATCTGGCGGACACGCCGGTCACGGACATCGACAGCCGGTATATCGGCACGGTCATCGACCTGGAGAGCGCCACGAAGATCAGCCGGCAGCTGGACGTCTCGATGGGGAAGATGATGTGGATGGTGGACTTTTTTGCCGTCGTTGTCTTCTTTGTGCTGATCTATCTGCTCTCAAAGATCATTATCGAGAAAAACGCCGAGTCCATCTCCATGGCCAAGATCCTCGGCTACGAAAACCGCGAGATCAGCGGCCTCTACATCCGGCCGACGACGATCGTGGCGGTCCTCGGGATGATCGTGACGCTGCCGCCGCTGACAGCGGCCATGCAAAGGATCCTGAAATGGATGATGACGACGGAGATGAACGGCTGGATCCCGTTCTATCTGGACCCGAAGATCTGCGTGATCATCCCGGCGCTGGGGATCGGTGCCTACGCGGTGGTGGCGCTGCTCGAATACAGGAAGATCTGCAGTGTGCCGATGGATGAGGCACTGAAGAATGCGGAGTGAGGAGACGATGAGAAGAAAGAAGCGCGGCCCTTCGGCCGGTTACAGACTGTTCGCGGTGCTGCTGGCAGGCACGCTTGGGATCGCATCCCTGACAGGGTGCGCTGGCAGCACAGATCAGAATCGCGGCGCGGGGGATCCCGCGGGGACTGCCGGGGAGGCGGCTTCCGGAGAGACGGCTTCCGGACAGGAGACGGCGGCACCTGCCTGGAGCGGAGAGGCGGAAGATCATACGCCGGCGGGCGGTCCGTCCATGGCGCAGGGACTGTACAGCCCTTCGGCGGAGCAGGCGGTCCCGGCGGAGAAAAAAGAGACGGTGACCGTCAGAGCCGACGCCTCCGGGAAGCCTTATGAGAAGACCGTCGAGGTGGAGCTCAGCCGCCCGGCGGGGGAGCAGGAGACTGAGGACAGCGGGACGGACCCCCAGGCAGGTCCGCAGGCGCAGACACAGGCGGACCCTCAGGAGGACCCCCAGGCAGGTCCCTTCGCAGGCAGGCTCCTGCGCGACCGGACGTCCCTCTACGGGATCGCAAATACAGAGGGGGACGAAGAGTTTTACCGAGAGGACGGGGAGACGATCCTCTGGCAGGACAGAGGACAGATCCTCCGCTATGAGGGGAAGAGCGATGCGGAACTGCCCGTCGAAGTGCGCGTCCGCTACTATCTCGACGGTGAGGAGAAGAAGCCGGAGGAGATGCCCGGTGTGACCGGCGACGTGCGGATCCGCTTCGACTACCGGAACCGGACCGGCGTGACGGAGGAAGCGGACGGCAGGACATACGATACCATCGTGCCCTTCTCTGTCATGAGCGCCGTGGTCCTGGACGGGGACATCTTCACAGACATCACGGCCGAGAACGGTAAGATCGCGGAGATCGGAGGTGAGACGGCGGTCATCGGGTATGCTTTTCCGGGAGTTGAGGAGGCACTGGATCTCGCACATTACGAGGTGACGGAGGAAGTCGACATTCCTGCATATGTAGAGGTGCGGGCACACGCGGAGGGATTTTCACTGCCCTTCACGGCGACCGTGATCACGCCCGGCCTCTTCGCGGACCTCGAGGACGAGGACCTGGAGGACGCCGACGACCTCACGGAGGAGATGGGAGAATTCCGGGACGCCTCCGGCAAGCTGGCGGAGGCCGCCTCAGAACTATATGACGGTGCGGGTACCTTCGGCAGCTATCTGAAAAAGTATGTGCGCGCCGCCTCGGAGATCGGGGACGGCGTCGACGCGATGAAACAGGGACTCGCAGCCCTCGACGAAAACGGACAGCAGCTGCGAGAAGGTGCACAGGGGCTCAGCGATGCGCTCGCGCTGCTGAACGGACAGCTATCGGAGATGGATCTCTCCGCCCTGGATCCTGCGAATGAAGAGAACGCTGCCCGGACACAGGCGCTCGGCGCTGCGGCGGCAGGTCTCGCGGCGGATGTGCAGGCCCTTTCCGGCACGCACCTGCCGGCGCTGCAGGCGCAGATCGGCGAGCTGGCGGGCTTCGCGCAGGAGGCGGAAACCTACCGGCAGGCTGTGGAACAGGGCATCGCCGACACAGAGGCGGCCGTGCAGGAACTGGAAGCATTTGACGAGGACGCCTTTGCCGGGGAGATGGCTGCACAGGCCGGGGAACAGGCAGGTGCCGCCGCCCGGAAGGCGGCGGAGGAAGTCTCAGCGAGACGCGCGGAGGAAGGCGCGGAGGCGCTCTCCGAGGAGGAGATCTCCGGGATCGAGGCTGCAGCCCGCGAGGCAGTCGATCTCAGCACAGAGGCAGCATCTCTGAAGGAACTCCACGAACAGACAGCGGAGAAGATCCGGCAGGCGATGGACACGGAGGTGATCCGCACCTTCTCTGTCCCGGAGACGCAGGTCGATCTGACAGACCTGCAGGCCTGCCTGCAGGATATGGACGTTCAGCTTCAGACGCTGCAGGCCTTTGCTGCTAATATGGGCTCGACCGCCGGGCAGCTGCAGCAGCTGCAGGCTGGTCTCGGCGCACTGCAGTCCGCCGTCCGGCAGCTCTCGGAAGGCAGCAGCGCCTTGAACGAAGGCCTGGCTGCTTACGGGGAAGGCGTCTCAGCTCTCGCCTCCGGCGCTTCACAGCTTGGCACCGGCATGCGGGAATTCTCCAAGGCGGGCAGCTCCCTGACCGGCGGCTACGGCACCATCACGGAAGGACTCAAGGCTTTCTCTGAGGGCATTGACGAATTCGACCGCGAAGGCGTTCAGAAGCTCGGCAGACTTGCCGGCGAAGACCTGGCGGAGGTCCTGCGGCGCCTGAAGGCCCTGCGCAACGCCGACAGAAGCTATCAGAACTTTTCGGGGATCCTTCCGGAACAGAAGGGAACCGTCCGATTCATCATAGAGACGGATGGGTTGGAGAACTGAAAGGAAACCTTTGCGAGAGTGTTTATAAACGACCGAAGATAAAGCTACTGGCAAAGGTCTCGCCAGAAACCTTTGCGAGAGTGTTTATAAACGACCGAAGATAAAGCTACTGGCAAAGGTCTCGCCAGAAACCTTTGCGAGAGTGTTTATAAACGACCGGAAATAAAGCTGCTGACAAAGGTCTGGCCAGAAACCTTTGCGAGAGTGTTTATAATCGACCGGAAATAAAGCTGCTGACAAAGGTCTGGCCGGAAACCTTTGCGAGAGTGTTTATAATCGACCGGAAATAAAGCTGCTGGCAAAGGTCTGACCAGAAACCTTTGCGAGAGTGTTTATATGCGACCAGAAATAAAGCTGCTGACAAAGGTCTGGCCGGAAACCTTTGCGAGAGTGTTTATAAACGACCGGAGATAAAGCTGCTGGCAAAGGTCTCGCCAGAAACCTTTGCGAGAGTGTTTATAATCAGCCGAAAATAAAGATGCCGACAAAGATTTCAGCGGAAACCTCCCTACAGAATCAGATCCCCCCTGCAGATAGTGAAAATATCTGCAGGGGGGATAATGCAAATTCTTATTTCTGCTCTTTGCAAGCCTTCTTCAGCGAGTCGACAAGGATGCGTAGTGCTTTGATGCGGGCGTATTTCTTGTCGTTGGACTCGAGGATGTACCAGGGAGCGAAGGTGGTGTTGGTCTTCTGGAGCATCTCGTTGACGGCGGCCTCGTACTGGTCCCATTTCTCGCGGTTGCGCCAGTCCTCTTCGGTGATCTTCCACTGCTTCTCGGGGGTGTTCTGGCGGTCTGTGAAGCGGGCCAGCTGGGTCTCGTTGTCGATCTGGACCCAAAACTTGATCACGACGGCGCCCCAGTCAGCGAGTTCCCTTTCGAACTCATTCATCTCGTTGTAGGCGCGCTGCCAGTCGTTCTCGCTGCAGAAGCCTTCCAGGCGCTCGACCATCACGCGGCCGTACCAGGTGCGGTCGAAGATGGCGATGTGGCCGTCCTTGGGGAGCCGGGTCCAGAAGCGCCAGAGGAAGTGGCGGGCTTTTTCGTGGGGTTCGGGGCTGGCGATCGGCTGCACCTCGAAGCCGCGGGGATCGAGCGCCGCGGTGATGCGCTTGATGTTGCCGCCCTTGCCCGCGGCGTCCCAGCCCTCGTAGGCGATGATCACCGGGATCTTGCGGCGGTAGATCTCGTTGTGGAGGTCGCTGAGCTCCTTCTGCAGGCGGTCGAGCTCGGTCTTGTACTCGTCGTCCGCGATGGTCTTGTCCGCCAGGGAGACCTCAGAGAGAAGAGGAGTCTTGCGGAGCGGGAAGACGTTCTGCAGGATCGGCGCGGCGAGCGCGTGGTTCTTCAGGGCCGTGTCGATGCCCTGGTTGAGGAAGCGCAGCACCTGCAGCTCCGCCCACTTCTTGTTCTTCGCGTCGATGATATACCAGGGAGCGGAGGAGCGGTTGGTGTCCTCCAGGAACTGCTCGCAGATCTCCAGGTATTCGTCGTAGTGCTTGTTCTCGCGCAGGTCGTCCTTGGTCACGCGCCAGCGGGCGTTCTTGTCATCCTGCAGGGCCTCGAGACGCTTCTTCTGCTCCTTCCGGCTGATGTGGAAGAAGAACTTCATGACCAGGTAGCCGTTGTCCGTCAGGGAGCGCTCGGCGTTGTTGATGCTGCGGACGCGCTTCTTGTAGGTCTCGTCGTCGAGATCGCCGCTCATCCGCTGGTTGACGACTTCATTCATCCAGTAGGTGTCGAAGAACTGGAACTTGCCGGCTTCCGGGATCTCGCGGAAATACCGGTGAAGGAAGGGATACCGCTTCTCCTCCGGAGTAGGGGCGGACATCGTCGTGACGCGGAAGAAGCGGGGATCGATGCTGCGGATCACGCGTCCGATGACGCTGCCCTTGCCGGCGGCCCCCCATCCCTCAAAGATGACCATTACGGGAAGCTTCGCCTCCTTGATCTGCGTCTGATAGCCGGCGAGCTGCTCTCTGGCCTGCTTCACCTCCAGGGACAGCTGTTCGTCTTCCGGCTGCTCTGCTCTGACAAAATCCTTCAACATACCCGCACTCCTTTCACGGTACCGAAAATGCCTGCGCCCGAAATCATCTGTGTCCGAATAAAACGCCTACTCATTCATTATAGCAAAGCCAATTTGTACAGAAAATGTAAAGATGTTGAATCTTCGCCGAAAATTCAGTCATTTTGCACAAAAAAGCACGTGCCGGCTGCGGGGCCGACACGTGCTGTTGCGTTGTTCCTATGTATCCGTCAGCGGTGCCGGCGGTGGATCCATACCCGTACACGTCAGCGGCGCAGGCGGGAGATCAGGACGCCCAGCGGGGAGCGCTTCTCCTGCAGGAGCTTCGCGGAGACCGCGGCCAGGCCGGCGCCGGTGCCGGTGACGCTGAAGGACATGTGACGGGCGATCTCTTCGCGCATCTCTGCGCCTGACTGGAAGCGGTCCGGCTTGGCGATCGAGAGTCCGCGCAGCAGGAGGTCGTTGAAGAAAGCCGGCAGGCCTGCGACCACCGCCGAGGGCGGTACCAGCGGCTGCCCGTGCAGACGATCCGCGGCACTGCGGGGAAACTGGCCCGTCAGCGAGCGGTAGCCCGCCGCGGCGAGGCAGTAGAGGTCGGTGCGGCTGTCCTGCGGGACGGAGGCAACCAGCTGCTCGGGGGCGGCGAACTCCTGGTTGACGGCTTCCGGCAGCCCCGAAGCGGTCTGCAGGAAGCGCCCCGTGGCGTCGGGGACAGTGAGTTCATCCGCGTTTCCCCAGTCGATGAGGCAGACCCGGCCGTCCGCACACAGGAAGATGTTCATCGGGCTCACGTCGCCGTGCAGGATGCCCCGCTGGTGCACCGCGTCGAGGATCGAGGCCGTCTCGCTGAGAATGTAACCGACGAGCGCATAGGGGATCTTGCCCCGGAAACGGCGGGCATGCTCCTCGCAGGTCATGCCGTCCAGATATTCCTTTACGACGTAGTATGTCCCGTCATGGGTGAAACTGTCGAGGACTCCGGGAATGCCGGGAAGATCCTGCACGCGGGCCAGGATGTCCGCCTCCCGCCGCATCTGGGTGAGTCCCAGCATCCGCTGCTGCGCGTCGGCCGCATCCATCTGGTACGGCGCGAATTCTTTTATGGCGACAGGTCCCCCGGTCTCCAGGTCCTGGGCCTTGTAGATCACACTGAAACCGCCGGTGCCCTGCACGGTCTCCAGGCGGTAGCGGCCGGCCACCGCGGTTCCGAGCCGCGCCTCCGGCTTTCTAACTGCATACAGATCGATGTCTGTGTTCATGGCTGTCCCTCCTGCCTCCATTGTAAGCGCCCCGCAGGGAACTTTGCAACCTTCCATCGCGCATCCGCGGCTGTTATAATAGAGGCACCGGCGGCAGCCGGGTGGACACAGCAAGAGTACCAGCGGGCAGCCGGCAAGGATATTTCAGGAAGATTGCAGGGAACAGGAGCGAACGAATATGGTCAGAACGATCAGCCCGCAGAAGGCAGAGGAGATCATACAGGAATATACGCCGTGGATCCGGGAAGTCAGCGGAAGGTACCAGGTGCCGGAGGCGGTGATCAAGGCGATCCTGTTCCGGGAGATGACGGAGAGCGATATCCTGGATCCTCTGGTGGATCTGCTCGTGCAGACGCAGATGACGTCGAAGAAGGACAGCTCGACAGGCTACGCCCAGATCTTCGGCGTGACCGGCCTGCGGGCGGTGGAGTACGCCGTGGACAGCGGGATCGCGACCTACGAGTCCCTGGGAATCCAGACGGACCACCGGCTGAGTGACCAGAGTGAAGAGGATATCCACATGATCTGGCGCAGGCTCCACGACGACCCGAAATTCAACATCGAGGCGGCGGCGATCAACCTGCGCTGCTGCGCGCAGGAGATGACCGGGCGGACGGACTTCGGGAGCTTCTCGGAGGAGGAGATGAAGAAGACCCTCACCAGGTACAACGCCAACGTGGCGCACATCACCGCTTACGGGGAGGAGACCTACCGGCTGATGCTCGCCTATGCGGAGGAGAATACAAATGTCTGAAGAGAAGAGGACGCTGGCGCTGGAAGTCATCCGGCGCCTGAAGGAGGCCTATCCGCTCGCACAGTGCACACTGGACTACCGGGACGCGTGGCAGCTGCTCGTCAGCGTGCGCCTGGCCGCCCAGTGCACGGACGCGCGCGTGGATCTCACGACGCCGAAGCTGTACGCGAAGTTCCCCACCGTGGCGGCGCTCGCGGAGGCGGAGGTCGACGAGATCGAGGAGATCGTGAGGCCCTGCGGCCTGGGCCGCAGCAAGGCGCGGGACATCTCCGCCTGCATGAAGGTCCTGCATGAACAATATAACGATGCCGTACCGGACACGATGGAGGAACTGCTCGCGCTCCCGGGCGTGGGGAGGAAGAGCGCCAACCTCATCCTCGGGGACGTGTTCGGCAAGCCCGCGATAGTAACGGATACGCACTGCATCCGTCTCTGCAACCTCATCGGCCTCGTCGACGGCGTGAAGGAGCCCGCGAAGGTGGAGAAGGCACTGTGGAAGATCATCCCTCCGGAGGAGGGGAATGACCTGTGCCACCGGTTCGTCCTGCACGGGCGGGCCGTCTGCGTCGCCAGGCGGCCGCAGTGCGCGCAGTGCTGCCTGAAGGACATCTGCAGGCACGGCAGGGAGGAAGTGGAATGAACGTGTTTACGCCCGGTTTTTTCCTGATCACGGCGGCTGTTGCGGCAGTCTACTACCTGGTGCCCGCCGTCCGCCGGTGGTATGTCCTGCTGGCGGCGGACCTGCTGTTCTGTGTGCTCTGGCTGCGGGATCCGGCAGAGGGGGCCCTGCTGCACGGTCTCGTGCCGGTGCTTCTGGTGCTCGTATGCGCTGCGGTCAGCTGGGCCGGCGGCCTGCTGCTGGAAGCGGCGGCGGACAGAGGGACCGGGGGCGGGATGCGCGGCGGCCTGCTGCTCCTGTTCTCGCTGGTCTGCGCGGCGCCGGTGCTGGCGGACCGGATCGGCGGCCTGGTGTACACGGATCTCCTGCACAGGGGGACCCTCGGGATCATCCGGGCGGCAGGCAGCATGTACTTCACGCTGCGGATGATCAGCTACATGGCGGACGTGCGGGCGGGGATGATCCGCGCGCAGAGGAATCCGCTCAGATATCTCGCCTATGCCCTGTTCTTCCCGACCTTTCTGCAGGGACCGCTGCTGCGCTACTGGGAACTGGCGGGAGGCCTCTATGAGGGCAACGCTTTCGACCGCCGCAAGGTCACGGCCGGCCTGCAGCTGATCCTCTGGGGCCTGTTCCTGAAGCTGGTGATCTCGGACCGGGCGGCGATCGTCGTGGACACGGTCTACGGGCATACGGAGTCCTTTATGGGCGTGTATTTTCTCCTTGCGGGGCTGCTGTTTGTCCTGCAGGTCTACACGGGGCTGCTGGGCGCCGCCTGCATGGCGGCCGGCACCGCGGAGCTGTTCGGCTTCCGCTTCCGGACCGGATTCCGCCAGCCTGTGCGGGCCGTCTCGGTGAAGGACTACTGGGAGCGGTTCAACGGGACCGTGACGGCCTGGATCAGCGACTACGTCGTCCGTCCGATGGAGCGGCGCAGGAGCGGCCGGCAGGACGGGGACGGCCTCGTCACGTGGGGCGCCCGGGTGCTGGCGGCGACGATGATCGGGAGTTTCTGGTACACGGGGGGCCTGAAGGCGCTGTTCCTCGGCTTCCTGTTCGCGTTCTATATGATCATGGGAGAGCTGACGGCGGACGCACGGGCTGCGGCTGCGGACGCGATCCGGCTGCCTGCGGGCTCCTTTGCCGAAAAAATGCTCGCGAGAGCGAACACCCTGCTGTGGGTCACGATCGCATGGATCCTGTACCGGGCGCCGTCCCTCGGGGCCGGCTTCGGCATGCTGCTGTCCATCCTGCGCGACCGCAATCCCTGGATCCTGTTCGGCGACGAGCTGCTGCAGCTGGGGATCGGCTGGAAGGACTGGAACATCCTGCTCGCCGCCTGCCTGCTGCTCCTGATCGTGGAGAGCGAGCAGCCAAGACACTGCATCCGTGACCGGATCCTGGCCCAGCACGCGGTCGTGCGCTGGGGTCTCTACGCGGCGGGCCTCCTGACGGTCTTCCTTTTCGGTGTCTACGGGGGTGCGATATGACGAGAACGACGAAAAAAGGCAGAAGCAGCGCCCTCCTGCGCCGCCTGACCCGCACCGAGGGCGGCGAGCGGACCCTCTCTTTCCTGGCGGGGAACGGGGACAAGCTTCTCGCGGCGCTGGCGGTGATCATCGCCTTCTCCCTTGTGATCCGGGTGCTCTCCGTCTGGACGGTGCCGGAGTGGTACACGCAGGAGCGCAACTCCCCAATGATCGTGTACGGGGATTTCTACAGTCTGGACAAGGAGTCCGCAGATGTCCTGCTCCTCGGCGGGAGCCGCGCGGAGGCGGCGTTCGTCCCGCAGGTCCTGTACGACCGGTACGGCATCACGAGCTGCGGGCTGTGCGCGGGGGACCAGGGACTCCGGGAGAACTATTACTGGCTTGAAGAGGCGCTGCGATTCCAGTCGCCCAAGGCGGTCGTGCTGGACATCAGCGTGCTGGCCGGCGCGCCGGTGGAGGCGGACGCGGCCCGCAAGGCCCTCACGTATATGAAGTGGTCCGGCGTCAAGTGGGAGGCTGTGCGCACGATGTGCGGCGACCCCGCGGAGGGGGACCTGGCCTCCTGGGTCTTCCCGGGACTCTGGTTCCACGGAAGATGGAAGAGCCTCTCGGAAGAGGACTTCCGCAGCGGCGAGCTGAAGAGCCGTCGCGGACTCATGGGCTGGTCGCCCCGGTACACGGACCGGTGCGGCGAGGCCTATACCCCTGTGACGGTGACGGCAGCGGACAGCATGACGGAGGAAAGCGGGCAGGAGGTCTGGCTCGACGAGATCATCCGCCTGTGCGGGGAGAAGGGGATCCACCTGCTCTTCACGGTCACGCCTGCCTCGGACCTCACGCAGGAGCAGCATGCCCGCATGCAGGCCCTCGCAGATGACAGAAAGGTGCGCCTCTTCGACTTCGGCACGCAGGCGCTGTACGCGCGGATCGGCTACGACTTCGGGGCGGACCAGCACGACAGCACGCATGCGAACGCGGACGGCGCACGGAAGATCTCGGAATATCTGGGCACGGTCCTCTCGGAGGACTACGGGATCGCGCAGCGGCAGTCGATCCGCTGGCGCGACACGCGCAGCGCCTATGAGAGCAGCGTGCGCGAGGCACAGCTGCAGCATGCGGAGACGCTGTCCGAGTACATCCCGCTGCTGGCGGAGGAACGCTACGACCTGTTCGTGACGACCAACGGAGACGCCGGGATCCGGCTCTCGGAGGAGGACCGGCGGCTTCTGCTCAATCTGGGGATCAAGGTGGACCTGGATGCGCTGGACGGGCGGGCCTATTATGCCGTCCCGGGGAGCCAGGAAGGACGCTTTGAGGAGAAGGCGGCGGCGGAGACCGGCACAGTCCTGCGCAAAGAGGGGCTGTTCCGCGGCGGGCGGAGCCGGTATACGCTGGTGAGTGTCGGCGGCGGCGCGGGAGACGTCTCCTGGGAGCTTGTCATCGACGGCATGCGCTTCGAACCGGCCGGCAGAGGACTGAGCGTCGTCGTGTACGACGCGGAGCGGATGACGATCGCGGATACGGCCGTTTTTGCGCCGGGGACCGGGGAGCGGGTCCGCTGAGGAGGATGCATGGAGCAGGCTTTTATCAGATTTGAAGAGGTGGTGAAGGAATATGTGATGGGGGAGGTGCACATCCGCGCTGCGGACGGCGTCACTTTCTCCGTGGAGAAGGGCACCTTCACCGTGATCGTGGGCCCCAGCGGCGCCGGCAAAACGACCATCCTCAACATGCTGGGCGGGATGGACAGCTGCACGTCCGGCAGGATCACGGTCGACGGGAAGGAGATCTCGGGGAGCACCCGGCGCCAGCTGACGGACTACCGGCGCTACGACATCGGCTTCGTGTTCCAGTTCTACAATCTCGTCCAGAACCTGACGGCGCTCGAGAACGTGGAGCTGGCGGCGCAGATCTGCCGGCACCCGCTGGACGCGCGGCAGACGCTTGTCGACGTGGGACTGGGGGACCGGCTGAACAACTTCCCGGCCCAGCTCTCCGGCGGCGAGCAGCAGCGCGTGGCGATCGCGCGCGCACTGGCGAAGGACCCCAAGCTGCTCCTCTGCGACGAGCCCACCGGGGCGCTCGACTATGTCACCGGCAAACAGATCCTGGCGCTGCTGCAGGACACCTGCAGGAAACGCGGGATGACGGTCATCGTGATCACCCACAACCTCGCCCTCACCCCGATGGCGGACAAGGTGATCCACATTCGCAACGGCAGGGTCTCGAAAGAGGAGATCAACACGCAGCCGGTCCCCGTGGAGGAGATCGAGTGGTGACCGGAGCTGCATCGGGAAAGGAGACTGCATGATGCCGTCCCATCTTTACACGGACCTCCTCCGGGAGATCCGGAAGACCAGACGACGCTTCCTGTCTCTTCTGATCATGAATATGCTTGCCGTCGGTTTTCTCGCCGGTCTGCGCATGACCTCTCCGGTGATGCGGCATACGGTGGACCGGTATTACGACCGGCAGGCCTTGATGGACGTGCGTGTCCTCTGCGCGCTGGGGCTCACAGAGGAGGACGTGGAAGTACTCGGACAGCAGGACGGCGTGCTCTCTGCGGAGGGCAGCCGCTCTTTTGACGCGCTTGCGGGGGAGCAGATCGTGACGCTGACGGACATCCCGGACCGCGTGAACCTGCCCGAGGTGCTGGAGGGGCGCCTGCCGCAGGCGCCGGACGAATGTCTCACGGAGCAGGCGGTCCTCGACGCGCTGGAGATCGGGATCGGGGATACGCTGACGCTGGACACTTCGGATGCCCGCGCGAAGAACGGCGGAGAAGACATCCTGTCCGGCAAAACATACACCGTCGTCGGCACCGCGCGCAGCCCTCTCTACATCACGATGGACCGCAGCACGACCTCGATGGGGGCGGGCACTGTCCGGGGCTTCGTGGCTGTCCCGAAGGAGAATTTCACCGTCGACTACTACACGACGGCCTACCTGAAGCTGGAGGGGCTGGAGGCGTGGAACTGCTACACCGATGATGCCTATGAGGACGCCGTGGACGACTTCATCGACCGGCTGGAGCCGCTGGGCAGGGAGCGGGCGGCCATGCGCCGGGAGCAGCTCCTGCGGGAGACGACCATCACTGACATGATGGCACAGATGCTCTCGTCGGGACTCTCCGCAGTCGATCTCGGAAACGCGAAATGGTATATCCTGGGACGGGACACGGTGGAGAGCTACCTGACCTTCTCCGTCGACTCCGCCCGGATGAGCGATCTGGCGGATGTCTTTCCCATGATTTTCTTCCTGGTCGCGGCGCTCAGTTCGCTCACGACGATGACGCGCATGGTGGAGGAGCAGCGGGGCGAGATCGGCTCCATGAAGGCCCTCGGCCTGTCGGACGGCGCCGTCTCCTTCAAATATCTCGGTTACGCGCTCGCGGCGAGCCTGACCGGCGGACTGCTGGGACTCGCCATCGGCTGCACGCTGATCCCCTGGCTCATTTACTACGAGTGGACGCAGCTGTCCTACCTGCTGCCTTCCGCGGAATTCCTCCTGTATCCGTCCGTCGTCCTGTACAGTCTCGGTCTCGCGGTGCTGGCCACTGCGGGGGCGGCGTGGGCGGCCTGCCGCAGCGCCCTCCGGGCGGTCCCGGCGGTCCTTCTGCGGCCTCGCGCGCCGATGCCCGGCAGGAGAGTGCTGCCGGAATATATTCCGTTTCTATGGAACCGCCTGTCCTTTCTCCGCAAAGTCAGCATCCGGAACCTTCTCCGCTACAAAAAGCGCTTCTGGATGACCATCGCCGGGATCGGCGGCTGCACGGCCATCCTGGTGACCGGCTTCGGCCTGCGGGATTCCATCTTCGACATTCTCCGGTGGCAGTTCGATGAAGTCACGGTCTATGACGCCGAGATGGGCATCCGCGAGGACATCATGCGCTCCGAGCAGGTGAACCTGGAGCACTTTCTGGCCGGGATGCCGGAGATCGGGGACAGCCTGCGCTGCCGCAAAGAGACGGTGGACGTGATCGCGGACACCGCCGGCAGCCGCAAACAGGTCACCGTCGAGAACGTGACGCTCCTGTCCTTCTCCGCGGCGGAGGCGGAGAGGACGGAACCTTTCCTGCACCTGCAGCCGGCTGCGGACGGGCTCCACAGGGACGGCGCAGCCTCGCTGTCGATCCCGGACAACGGTGTCCTCCTCGACGAAAAGACCTTTGAGCTTCTCGGCATCGAACCCGGGGACCCCGTGATCCTGCGGGACAGCGAGGAGCACACATACCCTGCAGTTGCGACCGGGGGCTGTGAGAACTATGTCAACCACTACCTGTATATGCAGGACGGCTATTACAAGGAGGTCTTCGGCAGCGCGCCGGCGCGGAATACGATGCTGCTGCGTTTTTCCGAAGGCCCCGGCGGGACGGGGCGGCTCAGCGCCGAAGAGCAGGACGCACTCGCGCAGAAGCTGGTTGACCAGCCGGGCGTGCAGTCCTTCAGCCGCATCGACAGCATGCGCACGCGCTTTGAGGCCTCCATGGGCAACATCGACGCCGTGATCCTCCTGATCATCGCGGCCGCGGCGGCACTCGCTTTCCTGGTGCTCTTCAACCTGACCAACATCAACGTGACGGAACGCCTGCGCGAGCTGGCGACCCTCAAGGTGCTCGGCTTCTACGACGGGGAGACGGCTTCCTACGTCTACAGGGAGAACATCTTCCTGACGCTTCTCGGGACCGCCGCCGGCCTCTTTATGGGCCGCTGGCTCCACCGCTGGCTGATCCACACCATCGAGGTCGACTACCTCCTCTTCGGCAGGACCATCCACCCGAAATGCTACGTGTACGCAGCGGTCCTGACCATGCTGTTCTCGCTGTCCGTGAACGTCTTCTCCTTCTTCTACATCCGCGACATCGACATGGTCGGGGCGCTGGCGCAGAAGCAGGAGTAGAGCTAAGATATCTGGATAATAGTGCGCGATTTACGGTATTACGTATGCAAAACATCTTAATATTAAAATCTTGACCTGTTCAGGACCTGAAATGCACTGCTGCGAAGGCTTTTGCCGGAGAGTAGTGCTTTTTTTGGATAGCTGCGCATTTGAGCAGCACAGCATTATATTGCCTGATGTCATTGGAACCGTTCCGCCACGTAAAACTTGTCCCATGAGTTTGTTTGTGCTAATATAGTTAAGTGAAACTAATCTGGCGCGGCAGAGAGGGTGCAGGCATGTTTGTACAGGTCACGGACCTTGTCAAGAATTACGGGGAAGGAGACAGCCGTACGCAGGTGCTCCGGGGGATCAGCACAGGGATCCGGAAAGGGACGATGTGCGCGATCAAGGGACCCAGCGGGAGCGGAAAGTCGACATTTTTGTATTGTATCGGCGGGCTGGAGACGCCGGACAGCGGGAGCATCGTCATCGATGGGCAGGAGATCGCCGGGCTGCGCCCGGCGGCGCTCTCTGAATACCGCCGGGAGAAGCTGGGGTTTGTATTTCAGTTCTATAATCTGGTACCGGATCTGACGATCCGGGAGAATATCGAGGTGTGCCGGTTTCTGACGCCGCGGCCTCTGGACATGGAAGCGCTGATGAAGACGCTGGGCATCTATGATCACAGAGACAAGTTCCCTTCGCAGCTGTCGGGCGGCCAGCAGCAGCGCACGGCGATCGCGAGAGCGCTGGTCAAGAACCCGTCGCTGCTTCTGTGCGACGAACCCACTGGTGCGCTGGATTCGCAGACATCGCGGGGGATTCTGACGCTGCTGGAGGAGGTCAACCGCCTCTATGGGACGACGATCCTGATCGTCACGCACAACAACGCGATCCCGCAGATGACGCACCGGGTGATCGAGATCCGCGACGGGCAGATCAGCAGGGAATATGACAACGAAGTGCTGATCCCTGCCGCAGAGCTGCAGGATCTTTGAGCAGGAGAGTACAAAATGCAGAAAATACTGTGGCACAGGATCCCCAGGGACCTGCGCAAAGGCGCGTTCCGGTACGCGGCGCTCTCTCTGCTGGTCATTCTGTCCGTGTATATGGTCATCAGCCTGATCTGTTCGGCGGAGTCGATCATACGCGGCGTACACATGCATGCGGAGGAGAATCTGGTCGAGGACGGGCAGTTCGAGACCTTCGTGGAACTGACGGAAGAAGAGCAGGCGCAGATCCGGGAGAACGGCGTCACGCTGGAGGCGCAGTTCTATCTTGATTTTCCTGCGCAGGTCACTGCGCAGGCTGCCGGGGAACAGCAGGGCGAAAAGGACACAGAAGCACCTGCCGGGGACCTCATGAGGCTGCGGGTCTTCCGGGTGCGGAGGGAAGCGGATCTCGCAGAGTTCGTGCACGGCGCGGAGCCGGTGCAAAAAGGGGAGATCGCGCTGGAGAGGCGCTTCGCGGAGGTCAACGGGCTGGTGACTGGGAGCCGGATCTCCGTCGGCGGAACGGCATTCACGGTCACGGGGATCTGCACGACCCCGGACTACGACAATCCTGTGGAAAATATGGCGGACAGCTCCGTAGACAGCCGGCATTTCGGCACGGCTTTCGTGACGGACGAGCAGTACGCAGAACTGAAGGCCTCCGGCGGCGCGCTGCGCGCGGAGACGTTTCTCTATGCGTTCCGGCTCCCCGAAGAGGGGATGGATCTTCATGGGCTGCGGGCCTTGCTGGAGTCCTTTCCGTTTGAAGCGGATGCGGTGAAGGACCCTTATTTTCAGGCCTATCGCAAGGAACAGCTGGGGGATGCGAGGGTGCTGCGGGACCTGCTGGAGTCGCCGCTTTTCTCCGGTGAGCGGTACGATGATATGCGGAGCAGGCTGGAGCCGGACATCCACAATCTGCAGAGTTTTGTCTCAGCAGAGGACAATATCCGCATCGGGGGATCCGCCGCGGATATGTACGTCAATCTCTATTCGTCCCTGGTCGCGGGTGTCATCATCATCGCGCTGTTCGCCTACGTGCTGGCAGTCTTCACCCTGCACCAGATCGACGATGCGTCGGCGGTCATCGGCGCGCTGTATTCGCTCGGGGTCACAAGGCGCGACCTGACGATCCATTACGCGATCCTGCCTACGCTGATCACGGCTGCATCGGGGATCGTGGGGACGATCGCCGGATTCGCTCCCTTCGGGGCGCATTATCAGATGATGGACTCCTACAACTATTACTCCGTGCCGGAGATCGCGCCGATGGTCCTGCCTTACATCGTAGTCTACGGGGCGGTCCTGCCGCCGCTCATCGCGGCGGCGGTCAATGTCCTCGTGGTCAGGAAGCATCTGTCCAGGACAGCCCTCTCCCTGCTGCGCCGCGAGAGAAAGACACGCCGCCTCAAAGCCCTTCGGATGCGGCGGCTGGGCTTCATCGGCCGCTTCCGCGTCCGGCAGATGCTGCGGGAGACGCGGGGCGTGCTGACAGTTCTGGCCGGGCTCTACATCACGCTGATGCTGGTCTTCATCGGACTGGACTGCGATGTCATGTGCCGCCACCTGCGGCAGAGCAGCCGGGAGGATACCCGGTTCTCCTATATGTATCTCTATAAATATCCGGAGCAGAAAGTCCCCGAAGGCGGCGAAGCCGCCTATGCGCTGAGCCTTCACAAGGAGCGCTTCGGGTATGACCTGGACGTGACGCTTCTGGGGATCGATCCGGAGACGCGGTATTTTGACGCACATGTGCGCACGGACCACAATGCGCAGAGGGTCGTCTCTGTCTCTTCGGCCATGGCGCAGAAATACGGGCTGTCCGTCGGCGGGGAAGTGACGCTGGTGGATGAGGAGAACAACCGGCTCTACGCCTTCGAGATCGGGGAGATCGTGCAGTATGCGCCGGCCTTCTATGTGTTTATGGACATCGACGCCATGCGGGACCTGCTGGGGGCGGAGGAGGACTACTATAACGTCGTTTTCTCCGACCAGCCGCTGGATATCGATCCGGGACGGCTCTTCTCCACGGTGAGCTACTCGTCGATCACGCGGGCGGGAGACATTTTCATCGAACTGATGCAGTCCATGATCGTGACCATGGTCGTCCTGTCGGCCTTCATCTTCGTGGTCGTCCTGTACCTGATGCTGGGCGTCATGATCGACCACTCGGCTTATGACATCTCCATGATGAAGATCTTCGGCTACCGGGGCGGAGAGATCCGGAAACTCTACGTGAACGGCAATATCCTCATGGTCGCCGCCGGCACTCTGCTGATCATCCCGCTGGCCAAGAAGTCCATCGACGCGCTCTACCCGCTGTTCATCTCCAACGTGGCCTGCGCCATGGACCTCTCCATGCCCTGGTGGTATTTCGCTCTGATCTATGCCGTGATCCTGGCCCTGTGCCTCGTGATCACGCTCCTGATGAACCGCCGGATCGGCAAGGTCAGCCCGGCGGAAGTCCTGAAAGACCGGGAGTAGAGCGCGCAGAAGCGCGCAGGGGACGGTTCTCTGCGCGCTGTGTATACAATTATACAGACCGCGCGGAGGACCGCCCTGCGCGGACAAGACGGGAACCGGCACCTTTCCTGATTTTTTTTGCCAGCCTTGCCGATTGCGGGGCCGTGGACTTGCCTCCACAGCCCCGCAATCGGCATTTTCTTTTATTTCTTCTTGTCTTGCATGTATCCAGCTGTCTATCTATCTGTCGATTTTCTCTTCCGCACAGCAGGGTAGACAGCTTCTTCTTTCCACCTGTCTATCCAGCTGTCTATCATGCCTTCTGCACAGCTGAATAGACAGCTTCTTCTTTCTACCTGTCTACCCGGCTGTCTATCATGCCTTCCGCACAGCTGAATAGACAGCTTCCTCTTTCTACCTGTCTATCCGGCTGTCTATCATGCCTTCCGCACAGTTGAATATACAGCTTCCTCTTTCCACCTGTCTATCCGGCTGTCTATCTTGCCTTCTGCACAGCCGGATAGACAGCGCGCAGAGAACCGTCCCCTGCGCGCTTGAGGTTTACAGTTCTTCCGGGCGTTTCAGGACGGCGCCTTTGTCGGCGGAAGTGACGAGGGCGCTGTAGCGGTCGAGTGCGGAGGTGCGCTCTTTGCGGATGTGCTGCACTTCGGAGAGGCGTCTGGCGATCTCGTCGTCCGGGACGCAGAGGGTCAGAGTGCGGTTGGGAATGTCGATGATGATCTTGTCGCCATCCTGCACGGCTGCGATGGGGCCGCCTGCGGCAGCTTCCGGGGAGACGTGGCCGATGCAGGGACCGCGGGAGGAGCCGGAGAAGCGGCCGTCCGTGACCAGGGCACACATCTCGTCCATGCCGCGGCCGACGATGAGGCTCGTGACCATGTGCATCTCGCGCATGCCGGGGCCGCCCTTGGGGCCTTCATAGGTGAGCACGAGGATGTCGCCCTGCCGGATCTGATCGCCGGAGACGGCTGCGCAGGCCTCTTCCATGGAGTGGAAGACCCGGGCCCGTCCCTCGAAGTAGTACATGGACTCCTTGACGCCGCTCTTCTTGATGACGGCGCCGTCGGGGGCGAGGTTGCCGTGCAGGATGCAGAGGCCGCCCTCAGGTTTCTTCGGAGCGGAGAGCGGGAAGATCACGTCGTTCTGCACAAGTTCCGTTTCTGCCAGGTTTTCGGCCACGGTCCTGCCGGTCACCGTGAGAACGTCCGTGTCCAGCTTGGACTCGATCGCCTTCATGACCGCCGGGATGCCGCCGCACTCCTCCAGATCCAGGAGCGGGTGGGCACCGGAGGGTTTGATGTTGCAGATGTAAGGGACCTCGCGGCTGATCTCGTCGAAGTCCTTGAGTGTGACGTCCAGGTCCGCCTCGTGGGCGATGGCCGGGATGTGAAGCGTGGAATTGGTGGAAGCGCCCATGGCCATGCCGACGGCGATGGCGTTGCGCAGGCACTCGCGGGTCATGATCTTCCGGGGCGTCAGGTCCTCCGCGATCATCTGCACGATCCGCTTGCCGGACTGCTTCGCGATGCGGGCCTTCTTCGCGCTCACGGCGTGGGCGAGGCCGCAGCCGGGCAGGGCCATGCCGAGGATCTCCGTGAAGCAGCTCATGGTGTTGGCGGTTCCCAGCATGGAACATGTGCCGGCGCCGGGCAGGGCACACTTCTCCGCTTCCATCAGTTCTTCGATGGTCATTTTTCCGGTCTGGGTGCGGCCGATGAGCTCACGCATGTCGGTGAGAGTCAGCGTCATATCTTTGTACCTGCCTGGCATCATCGGCCCGCCAGGGACGAAGATGGCGGGAATATTCAGCCGCATGGCCGCCATCATCATGCCGGGGACGATCTTGTCGCAGCCGGGCATCATGACCATGGCGTCGAACTGGTGCGCCTCGATCATGCACTCGATGGAGTCCGCGATGATCTCGCGGCTCATCAGGGAGTATTTCATGCCCTTGTGGCCCTGGCAGATGCCGTCGCAGACGGCGATGGTGTTGAACTCCCTGGGAATGCCGCCGGCCTCGTAGATGCCCTGTTTCACATATTCGGCCAGCTGGCGCAGGTGCATGTGCCCCG
>DFIR01000046.1 GCA_002372815.1 Lachnospiraceae bacterium UBA3692 | reverse complement strand
TTCTGCTACCTGTCGATCTTGCTGTATGTTTTGCTTCTCAGACAGCTCATCTGACAGCTTTCTATCAGAAACTGTCGATCTCGCTGTCAATTTTGCTTCTCAGACAGCTCATCCGACAGCTTTCTATCAGAAACTGTCGATCCGGCTGTCTGAAATCGCAATCAGACAGCCGGATCGACAGCCAGCAAATAATTCTTCTTTGAATTCTTCTTTGTGCCATGCCGACAGTGCGGGAACAGGGTTCCCGCACTGTCGCGGCATTCGCCGTATGCTCACAGGGGCCCTCGGGGCCCGCGGATGAGAACAAGTTCTCCCCCCGGCCCCGAGGGCCCCTGTGAGCGCATGGCTCAAAGCTACGCGCAAAGAAACCCGGAAGCCTTACCGGCTTCCGGGCATAAAAAAGAGCGATAGACGAGGCTCGAACTCGCGACCTCCACCTTGGCAAGGTGGCGTACTACCAACTGTACTACTATCGCTTATCTCCTGCAGAACTGCTGTCCTGCAACGGACAAGTATTAATATACTCTCCGCCCCCGATTATGTCAACAGCTTTTTTAAACTTTTTTTGAAAAGGTTTTCCGGAGCGTCCGGGATCAGAATCCGACGTCTCCGCGGGAGTATCTGCGGACCGCACGGAACGCAGCGATGTCCAGCACGACGATGAAGACCAGGAATACCGCGCTCAGGACTTCGCTCTCGTAGCTGGCGCAGAAATCATAGAAGCCGTGGATGAACACAGGAAGCCACAGGCTGGCAGCCATGTTCCTCCGCAGGCCCCGGAGATCCCCCATCACTTCGGCATATTTCGCCTGCCCATAGAAATGGCCCATGAAGATGCCGGTGATGCAGTGCAGCGGGATCGCCGTCACCGCGCGGATCGGGCCGACGCCGAGACCGAAGCCCGCGACATACATCACGTTCTCGGCCGCCGCGAAGCCCAGAGCGGCTGCAACGGCATAGACCACCCCGTCGAAGAGGTAGTTGAATTCCGGGTGATTCCATGTGTTGCGGCGGGTCACCAGGCGCTTCACACCTTCCTCGGACAGGCCGATCACCAGGAAGTTCATGAGCAGCTGGTACAGATAGGAGCTGTAATGGAGGCCGGTGGTGTTCAGTACGACCGCGCCGATCTCCTCAAAAATGCCGGCCGCCACAGTCGACAGGCAGCCGCCGAAGAAGACCTTCGCGACCAGCCCGACGGGTTCCTTCTCGATCTTGTCATGCTGGAAGATGCGAACCATCAGAAACAGCGGCGGCACGAGGGCAACGAAGAGTATGGTCATCATGTTCTTTTCTCTCTTTCCGCGGCACGAACGTCGCCGCGCGAATCCAATTGCATCTCGCAGTGCTCTCTTCTTAATATAAGAAGCATCTCCAAATAAGAAGCACCCTCATATAAGAAGCAGCACTTTCTGTCAGTATATCATAGCCCGTCTGGACTGAAAAGCGATCCGCCTCACGGCATTTTCCAATAGTGTGCGCTGAAAGGCGCCAGTGTGCAGCCGCCTTCAAAGGTCTGCGTGTCCCCCGTCAGGAGATCGGTGCCCTCCGCAGCGCCTGCATCAAATCTCGCATAATAAGGCTCCCTGTCCGCGTTCACCGCAACAAGGACCCGTTCCTCCCCGCAGCGTCTCTCGAAGATGCACTGCCGGTTGGTCAGCACGACGCTGGTGAAGTCCCCGTAGCACAGGGCTGCGGAGGATTTTTTCGCGGATGCCATGCGGCTGACCGCATCCGTGAGTTCGTTCCAGGAGGGCGCCTCGATGCGCGGGCGCAGCGCCTGGTCACCGTCGCGCTTGTCCCCGCGGATCCCCCATTCGCTTCCGTAATAGATGCAGGGGATGCCGGGCATGCCGAAACAGACCGCATAGATGAGCGGAAGGTGCCGGGGCTCCGACAGGATGCTGGCCACTCTCGTCACGTCGTGGTTGTCGACGAAGGACAGCAGGTGCATCCCGCGGTAGAGGGTCCAGGGATCCTTTCCGAACTGGCGGATGAGCGAGTGGTTGATCTCGAACATGTTCATGCTGTTGAAGCTGGAGTGCAGCCCTTTGTAGCACTCATAGTTGGTCGCGCTGTGCAGGAGGCCGTCCCCCATGATCCTGCGGTAGTCGCCTCCGAGCACCTCCCCGACCAGCCAGAAATCCGGCTTCAGGGAATCCGTGAAGGCGCGGAGCCGCCGCAGGAAGTTCTGGTCCAGGCAGTAGGCGACGTCCAGTCTGAGTCCGTCGATCCCGAACGTCTCCGTCCAGTACCGGACCGCGTCGAAGAGATGGCCGATCACCGCTTCATTGTGCAGGTTCAGCTTCACCAGTTCATAATGTCCCTCCCAGCCTTCGTACCAGAAACCGTCATGATACGGTGAGTCCCCGTCGAAGGACAGGCGGAACCAGTCTTTGTAAGGGGAGTCCCAGCGCTTCTCCTGCACATCCCGGAAGGCCCAGAAGCCGCGCCCGACATGATTGAAGACACCGTCCAGGACGACCCGGATCCCGCTCGCATGCAGCGCGTCGCAGACCTCCCGGAAGTCCTCCTCCGTTCCCAGCCGCTCGTCGATCCGGAAATAGTCCCGGGTGTCGTAGCCGTGCGCGTCGGAGGAGAAGACCGGGCAGAAATAGACCGCATTCACACCGAGCTTCTGCAGGTGATCCGTCCACCCGATCACCTCCCGGATCCTGCCCGTCACGATCCCGTCGTTGGTCGGCGGTGCCCCGCACATTCCCAGCGGGTAGATCTGATAGAACACGCTTTCGTCAGCCCACATGCGTCTGTACTCCTTTCTGTATACCGATCCGGTCAATTCCGCCTTCTGCAGCGACGGCGAAACCGTCTCCGGAGAATTATCCACATCCCGGAAATGCCGTTTTGACAAGGAAATCCCCAGAATCCACAAAGTTATCCACAACTGACACGTGTGTCATCTGCTTGTGGCACATGTGTCAGTTTTCCTACAGCCATTCATCCCAGAATCTCGTGACCCTGTCTCCCGCGCTGTCGCTCCGGACCCTCTCGAAGGACCGCCAGCCCGCAGGAAACAGCGCCCGGTATCCGGGCGTCAGGAACCGCTCGTCCAGCAGCGCGACGATGCCCACGTCGCTCTCCGTCCGGATCACACGCCCGGCGGCCTGCAGGACCTTGTTCATGCCCGGGTAGCGGTAGGCATAATCATACCCCTGTCCGCCCTGTGTGTCAAAGTGATCCCGGATCACCTCCCGCTCGCTGCAGACCTGCGGAATCCCTGTCCCGACGATGAGCACGCCGATCAGCCGGTCCTCCCGCAGGTCGATCCCCTCGCCGAAGATCCCGCCGAGCACGCAGAATCCCACGAGCGTGCGGTCATCCCGCACTTCCTCGAACCTGCGGAGGAAGGCCTCCCGCTCCTCCTGTTTCATCTGCGGCTGCTGGACCGCGACCAGGTTCTCCTCATCCTCGGGGCAGAGCTGCAGGTAGGCTTCCATTACTTCCGCAAGGAAGGAATGGGACGGGAAGAAGGCCATATAGTTGCCGTGCCGCCTGCTGACGATGTCGCGGATCATCCGGGCGATCCGCGCGTAGCTGTCCGGTCCCCGGTCCCGGTAGCGGCTCGTGACGTCCTCGGCGATGAACAGCCCCTGGCGTCGATAGTCGAAGACCGTCTTCGCGTAGACCTCGTAGTCCTCGGGACCGCCGCCCAGAAGCGCTTTATAGTAAGTGACCGGCAGGAGCGTCGCGGAGAAAAGGATGGCCGCCGCCCCTTTGTCCATACATTCCTTCAGGTTTCCGGAGGGATCCACGCAGTAGAGGCGGACCGTCAGGCCGTCCCTTCCCGAGCGCTGCATGTAAGGCGCGTACCGCTGATCCATCCCCTCATGCATCTGGAGGAAGTGGCGCAGCCCGAAGTAGAAATCGAGCATCGCCTCCCGGACCTCCTGTCTCTCCTGCGAGATCTTCCGACCGCTTCGGTCAAGGCTCCTCTCCTCCGCCTGGATGCTCTCGATCTCCCCGAAGACCGTGTAGACCGCATCCGTCAGCCCCTCCAGGTCCGTGTCGTCCAGAAGGGCGTAGCCCTGCTGCGGCGCCGTCTCCCGCAGGACGCGCATCTCCCGCACCGCGGCCCCCAGCTTCTTCCACAGCTCCGGATAGATGTGCCGCACAAGGGGGCGGAACACCGTGAGCGTCTCCAGAGAGAGCTCCGCGCTGAACATCTCCCGCCCGCGGTCGACCAGGTTGTGGGATTCGTCGATCAGAAAGACCGGTCCGGGGACCGCCCGCTCCTGCGCGGAGGGATCCTCCGCCTCCGTCTCCCGGATATCGCCGATCAGCCCGTTCCCTCCGGCTGTATCCCCGAAGAAGCGGCGCAGCTTCGCGCGCGGATCGAAGACATGGTTGTAATCGCAGATCACGACGTCCGCGAACAGAGACAGATCCAGGGACAGCTCAAAAGGACAGACCTGGAAGCGGTCCGCGCAGGCGATGATCGCCTCCCTGGAGAAATCGTCCGTTTCGGTCAACAGGCTCATGAGGGCCTCGTTCACCCTGTCGAAGTGCCCGTCCGCCCGCGGACAGGAGGAGGGGTCGCAGGCCGGATGGTCCAGGACACAGATGCGCTCTCTGGCTGTCAGGACCAGGGAGCGGCAGCGCAGTCCCTGCCCGCGGAGAAGGCTCATGGTGTCCGCGGCGACTGCCCGCGTGACCGTCTTGGCGGTCAGATAGAAGATCCGGTCCGCCTTGCCCTCCCCCATCGCCTTCAGGCTGGGGAACAGGACCGCCAGCGTCTTGCCGGTGCCGGTGGGCGCCTCCAGAAAGAGCTTCCTGCGGTGGCAGATCGTGTGGTAGACATGTACGGCCAGCTCCCGCTGGCCCTCCCGGTACGCAAACGGGAACTGCAGCGCGCGCAGGGAGTCTGTCCGGATCCTCCTCCAGCGGACTTCCGCGGCCGCCCACTTCGCGTATCGTTCGAACAGGTCCGCGGCGTAGGATTCCAGCTCCTCCCGCTCCTGCTCCTGTGTGAAATACCGCTTGTCCCCGTCCTGCAGCCGCACGTAGGTCATGCGCACGCGCACGCTCTCCAGGCCGTTCTGGCGGAGCCAGATCCAGGCGTACATCTTCGCCTGCGCCAGATGGACCGGCACAGGTTCTTTCATGCTTCCGATATTCCCGTAGGTCGTCTTGATCTCATCGATGGTCCACGCGTCCCCCAGAAGCGGGAAGGAGGGATCCGTGCCGTAGAAGATCCCGTCCGCGCGTCCCTCCAGGAGGAGTTCCGCCTCCTCCCCTTCCAGGACCAGCGGCACACGCACAGAAAGGGGGACCTCCGGCTGATAGCCGGCGCCCTCCTCCCGCTGGATCTTCCGGTGCATGCGCGCGCCTTCGAGCATGACTTCCTCCGAAGGACCGCGCCCGCTCTCCTCCAGATTTCCGGACCGGAGCATGAACTCCACAAATTGTCTCACTGAGATCCTGATCAAAATACCCATGGGGCCATTATAACAAATCTTCCGGCGCCGGGTTGCAATTCTTCGTCAAATGCGTTTTAATAGGGGAAAAGTTTTTCAAAAGCCGCCCCGCGCGCAGAAAGGAGCCAGGATGAAACAGATCATCATCCCCGAACAATACGAATCCGCCCTTGATCTCCACGAGACACAGGTCGCGATCAAGACCGTGAAGGACTTCTTTCAGAATCTGCTTGCCGAGCGGCTGAATCTTCTGAGGGTCTCCGCCCCGCTCTTCGTGCTTCCCACCTCCGGTCTCAACGACAACCTCAACGGTGTGGAGCGCCCGGTCGCCTTCGACATCCTTGAGGACGGCCGCATCGCGGAGGTCGTGCATTCCCTCGCCAAGTGGAAGCGCTACGCCTTGCAGAAGTACGGCTTCCGGGAGGGCGAAGGCCTCTACACGGACATGAGCGCCATCCGCCGCGACGAGGACACGGACAACATCCACTCGATCTACGTCGACCAGTGGGACTGGGAGAAGATCATCTCCCGCGAGGACCGCACGATGGAGACGCTGCAGAGCGTGATCCGCGACGTCTACCGCGTCATCCGGCTGACCGAGAAGTACATGGCCATCCGCTACGACTACATCGAGGAGATCCTTCCCCGCAACATCTACTTCGTGACGACCAGACAGCTCGAGGAGATGTTCCCGGACAAGACTCCCAAGGAGCGCGAATACATCATCACCCGCGCCAAGGGCGCCGTCGCCCTGCTGCAGATCGGCGACAAGCTCTCCGACGGCAAGCCCCACGACGGCCGCGCGCCGGACTACGACGACTGGTCCCTGAACGCCGATATCCTCGTCTACTATCCCGTCCTGGATATCGCCCTGGAGCTCTCCTCCATGGGCATCCGTGTGGATGAGCGCGCGCTCGTGGAACAGCTCGACAAGGCAGGCTGCCCCGAGCGGGCCGAGCTTCCCTTCCAGAAGGCCATCCTCGAGAAGAAGCTCCCCTACACGATCGGCGGCGGCATCGGCCAGTCCCGCCTGTGCATGTTCTTCCTTCGCAAGGCCCACATCGGCGAGGTCCAGAGCTCCATCTGGCCGGAGGAAGTCCGCAGCACGGCGGAAGCAGCCGGCATGCATCTTCTCTGACATACTGTCACACAGGGGACGGTTCTCTGTGCGGGCCAGGCTCCGCCGGCCCGCAGCTGGGAACCGTCTCTTTTTCGTCCCTGCATTTGTATACAAGTATTCACGGCAGATTGTGCATATTATACAAAGCAGTTCTCTTCAATCTGACATAATTATTACTTGCACCTGCTTTTTCATCGTTTTATAATAACCTGTGACAACTGATTTTTGTATACAATGATACAGAATGTGACTGCTGTATACAAAATCTGCGAAAGTAGTTTCACGCAGTACAGAAGGAGGAACCAATATGTCATACGTAGATGAGATCCTGGAGAGAGTCATCGCTCAGAATCCCGCACAGCCCGAATTTCATCAGGCCGCCAAGGAAGTGCTTGAGTCCCTGCGCGTCGTGATCGAGGCGGACGAGGACCACTATCGCAAGGTCGCGCTCCTCGAGCGTCTGACCACCCCCGAGCGGATCATTATGTTCCGTGTCCCGTGGGTCGACGATAAGGGCCAGGTGCAGGTCAACAACGGCTACCGCGTGCAGTTCAACAGCGCGATCGGACCTTACAAAGGAGGTCTCCGTCTCCACCCTTCTGTGAACCTGAGCATCATCAAGTTCCTGGGCTTTGAGCAGGT
>DFIR01000031.1 GCA_002372815.1 Lachnospiraceae bacterium UBA3692 | reverse complement strand
AGTACTTCATGCCGATATGGCCCATCGCGATGCCGTCGCAGACCGCGATGGCGGGGAAGACGACCGGCATGCCGCCGGCCATGGCGACGCCCAGCTTGACGGCTTCGGTGATCTTGTCCAGGTTCATGTGGCCGGGCACGATCTCATTGTAGGAGCTGACGATGCCGATCATCGGGCGGCGTCTCTCCTCCTCCGTGTAGCCCAGCGCGTTGAACAGACTTCTGTGGGGAGCCTGGGAAATACCTTTTTTAACAGAATCGCTTTTCATTTCGGAACCCTCCTGTGGTGCTGAAGTTGACTGCGCTGGCCGCGCCTGTTCCATAAAGAAGGCATGTGCCGCCGGGCACATGCCATCAACCGGTCTGTCCAGTGGCCGGAAAACCGCATCCGGCGGATCAGCTCTCGCTGTCCACTGCGTCCTCGGGCTTCTCCACCTGCACGATCGCTTCCTTCTGCATCGGGATGCGGCAGTTCTTGTTGTTGCCGAACTCCACGATGACCGTATCGTCATTCATGCCGATCACAACGCCGTAGAATCCCGCTGTCGTGAGAACGCTGTCACCCACTGCGAGCGACGAAAGCATGGCTTCTTTCTTCTTCGATTCCTGTCTCTGCGGACGGATCAGGAAAAAGTAAAAGAAAACGCCGATGACCGCAATGTAAAGCACTGTAAAGATCGTTGAATTCATGTCTCTCCTCCCGTTTGTTTCCTTGAAAAGTAAGTTGGATATTATCTTACAACACACCTATGCATATTTACAACATTAATTTTTAATTATTAAACATTCCTTCCGGCGTCCGGCGGGGCGCTCCCGCCGGCGCGGCTCATTCGGCCCCCTGGTCCAGCGCCTCGAGTTTCTGCTTTCTGTACGCCTCGAAGGTCCCCTGGTCCAGCGCCTCCCGGATCTCCTCCATGAGATGATTGTAAAAGTAGAGATTATGCATCACGCAGAACCGCAGCCCCAATGCCTCGTCCGCCTTGAGCAGGTGCCGGATGTAGGCCCTGGAATACCCCGCCCTGCAGACCGGGCATCCGCAGCCCTCCTGGATCGGCCGGGGGTCCCTCTCGTACTGGGCCCTGCGGATCCTGACTGTGCCGCGGTCCGTATACAGGTTGCCGTGCCGCCCGTTGCGGCTTGGATACACACAGTCGAAGAAATCGATGCCGCGGTAGACGCCCTCGATGATGTTCTGCGGCGTCCCGACGCCCATGAGGTACGTAGGCTTCTCCTTGGGGAGGTGGGGCACCACGGCGTCCAGCACGTCGTACATCTCCTCGTGCGTCTCGCCGACGGCGAGGCCCCCGACGGCATATCCGTCCAGCTCCAGCTCGGAGATCCTGTCCGCGTGTTCGATCCGGATGTCCTTGTAGACGGCGCCCTGGTTGATGCCGAACAGCAGCTGCTGCGGGTTCACGGTGCCCGGCAGTGCGTTCAGGCGCGCCATCTCCTCCTTGCAGCGCACCAGCCACCGGGTGGTCCGTTCCACGGAGTCCTTCGTGTAGGTCCGGTCCGCCCGGCTCGAAGGACACTCGTCGAAGGCCATCGCGATCGTGCTCCCGAGGTTGGACTGGATCTGCATGCTCTGCTCGGGCCCCATGAAGATGATCCGCCCGTCCACGTGGGAGTGGAAGGTCACGCCTTCCTCCTTGATCTTGCGCAGGTCCGCGAGGGAGAAGACCTGGAAGCCGCCGGAATCCGTGAGGATCGGCCGGTCCCACCTCATGAACCTGTGCAGGCCGCCCATATCCCTGACCACTTCGTCGCCCGGCCGCACGTGCAGGTGGTAGGTGTTGCAGAGGGCCACCTGGGTGCGGATGCTGCGCAGGTCCTGCGCCGAGAGGCCGCCCTTGATCGCGGCGGCCGTCGCCACGTTCATGAAGACCGGCGTCTCCACCGTCCCGTGTACTGTCTGGAAGCGTGCCCGCTTGGCGCGCCCTTCTGTTTTCAGGATTCTGTATTCTGCCATCTGTTCTCCGTACCGGCTGCCGGCGCTGCCGGCTTCCGTCCTATTTCCTGTAGAAACCGATCACGTTCTCCGCGCGGGCCGACAGATTCAGGAGCATGGCGTCCAGCACGGTCAGCGCGCACATCGTCTCGACCACGACGGCCGCCCGCGGTACGATCACGGGGTCGTGCCGGCCGCGGATCGCCAGCCTGCGCACATTTCCGTCCGTGTCCACCGTCTCCTGCTCCCGGGCGATCGAGGGCGTGGGCTTGAAGTGCGCCCGCAGCAGGACCGGCGAGCCGTCGGACATGCCGCCGAGGATGCCGCCGCTGTGGTTCGTGCGCTTGGCCACGCTTCCCTCCCCGTCAGGACCGGGAATGAACGCGTCGTTGTTGTCCGAGCCCCTCGCGGCAGACACCGCAGTGCCGTCGCCGATCTCCACCGCCTTCACGGCGCCGATGGACATCAAGGCCGCCGCCAGGCGCGCGTCGAGCTTCTCGAAGACCGTGTCCCCGATGCCCGCCGGCAGTCCTTCGATCCGGCACTCGACGGTCCCGCCCGCGGAATCCATCTCTTCCCGCAGCGAGGCGAGCCATGCGCGGGCCTCCCGGTCGCTGTCCGCATCCGGCATGCAGGTCTGCGTGTCTCTGGCGTCCAGGATCTGCGCCGTGCTCATGCCGCGCACGCTGTCCGGGACCGCGACGGGACCGATCGCCGACACATAGGCCGTCACCGTGATCCCCATTATCGACAGCAGCTTCGCCGCGATCGCGCCGGCGGCGACCCGCCCGGCCGTCTCCCGGCCCGAGGATCTCCCGCCGCCCCGGTAGTCGCGGAGCCCGTATTTGACCTGGAAGCCGTAGTCCGCGTGTCCCGGACGGAAGCAGTCCGCCAGGTCCCCGTAGTCGCTGCTGCGCTGCGAGGTGTTGCGGATCAGGAGGGAGATCGGCGTCCCGGTCGTTCTCCCCTCAAAAACGCCGGACAGGATCTCCACCCTGTCCGACTCTCTGCGGGACGTCGTCACCGCCGACTGTCCCGGTCTTCTTCTGTCCAGATAGATCTGGATGTCGTCCTCCGTGAGCGGCATGCCCGCGGGAAATCCGTCCAGCACCGCGCCGATCGCGGGCCCGTGGGACTCCCCCCAGGTCGTCAGCCGCAGGATCGTGCCAAAGGATGATCCGGCCATTTACTTCTGGTCCTCCTGAAGCTTGTGAAAGATGATGCAGTTCGGCTTGTCGATGCGGATCTCCTTGCCGTGCATGATGAGAAGGCCCTTCTCCAGATCCGTCTTGAAGAACGTCATCGTGTTGGACTCGTGGTTGAGCGAGACCAGGTGGCGGTTGTCCGGGAACAGCGCGCAGTCCTTCGGGTACTCGCCGCTGACCGGCAGGCACAGGATCTTCGAGAGGTAGCCGTTGTCCGGATCGATGCTGTAGATCACGCAGGAGTTGTCCCCTGCGTTGGAGCTCACCAGGTAGCGGAAATCCGAGGAGAAGTTGAGCGCGCTCGCGGCGCTGCCGGACGCGTGATAGTCGTTCAGGGTCGGCACGGTCTGGATCTTCTCGAAATCCGGCTGCCCGTCCACAAGGTGGTAGAAATAGACGTCGATGATGTTCTTCAGCTCGTGGACGACGTACATGTAGTGGCCGTCCTTGGAGAACTTCATGTGCCGCGGCGCGGACTCCAGTTCGGAGTGCAGGATCCCGCACTGGCGCAGGCGGCCGGTGACGTGGTTGAGGGAATAGATGTTCACGTGATCCATCCCGAGGTCCGCCGCGCAGAGGAACATGTTGTCGCGGGTCATCTTCACGCACTGCACGTGCGGACGGAAGTTGCGCTCCGCGATGCTGCCGAGGCCTTTCAGGTAGAGCTCCTCGGTGATCTCCCCGATGCTGCCGTCCTCGTTGAGCCGCAGCACGGTGATCTTGCCGTCGTGGTAGCCGCAGACGATCAGGAACCGGTCCTCGTAATCGGTCGTCAGGTGGGAGCCGCGCATGCCGTTGATCGAGGAGAAATTGATCTTCTCCAGATCGCCGCCCTTTATGATCCGGTAGGATTCGATGCCGAAATCGGTGATCGAATACAGGAACCTGCGGTTGTGGGAGATCGCCACATACGAGGAGTTGGTGATCTCCACCTGCCGTTTTTCGTGCAGATAGCCGTTCTCCATGTCCACGTCATAGATCCGGATCCCGTATTTCTCATTTTTGGCACGGGTGTAGGAGGAGACGTACGCGACGTACTGCGCGCCCTCTTCGTATTCATAGCCTGTTTTCTTTCTTACTTCCGCCATGATATTCTCCGATCTGCTCTGGAAGCGTGATAGATGGATGATTCGGCTATTATTTTACCATACTCACAGTCCGACTGCAAAAAGATAGCGCGCCGCGCGGGAATCTTCCTCTCAGGCCGCGTCCGGGCTGACGGCGCCGGAGAAGTAGATGCCGTACCACAGGAGGAAGGTATAGACCGTCCAGATGTGGCGGCTGTAGTCCTCCTTCCCGCTCCGGTGGTCGTCGAGGAGTTTCACGAGCGCGTCCGTACGGAAGAACCGCTCCGCGTCCTCCGACGTGAACCGCTCCTTCACGATGCCGTAGTACTTGTCCTCCTTCAGCCAGATGCGGATCGGGACGGGGAAACCGAGCTTCTTCTTCTCCGCCTGCGCGTCGGTCAGGCAGCGGTGGGCGGCCTCCCGGAAGGCGGTCTTGGTGTTCTCCGGACTGATCTTTTCGGACGTGGGGATGGTCCTGGCGATCTCCCACACCTCGCGGTCCAGGAATGGCACGCGGGATTCCAGGGAGTGCGCCATGCTCATCTTGTCGGCCTTCAGGAGGATGTCGCCGATCAGCCAGAAGTTCATGTCGATGTACTGCATCTGTGTGGTCTCATCGAGATGGCTGACCTTGGCGTAATAAGGCGCGGTGAGCCGCTCCGGGCCGCTGTCCTCCGACGCGGACCGCAGGATCTCCCTGCGCTGCGCCTCCGTAAAAATATACGCGTTGCCGATGAACCGCTCCTGCAGGTCCTTCGCGCCTCTCTTCAGGAATCCCATGCCCTTCACGTGGCCGGGCACGGCGGAAGCGGCCTTTCCGAGGGCCTTGCGGAGCCCGCCGGGCAGCTTCTGGTAGCCCCGCAGCGAGAAGGGCTCGTGATAGATCGGATATCCGCCGAACAGTTCGTCCGCGCCTTCTCCCGAGAGGACGACCTTGACCTGCGAGGCGGCCTCTCTGTCGACGAAATAGAGCGCGTTCGCAGCGGGATCCGCCAGCGGCTCATCCATGTAGTACTGGATCGAGGGAAGTGCCTGCCAGTACTCCTCCGAGGTGATGATCCTGCTCGTGTTGACGGCGCCGATCCTCTCCGAGAGGGCCTGCGCGTACGGGATCTCGTTGTATTTCTCGTAATCGAAGCCGACGGTGAAGGTCCTGCCGCCGCCGAAGAGCGCCGTCACATAGCTGGAGTCGACGCCGCTCGACAGGAGGGAGGCGACTTCGACGTCGCTGACCATGTGGTACTGCACGGAGCTGCGCACGGCGCGGTCGATCGCGTCTACCAGCTCCTCGTGGGTCCGGGCCTTTTCATCCGGCACAAAGAGCGGGTCGAAGTACCGGCGGACGGTGATCTCCCCGTCCTTCCAGCGCAGCCAGTGGCCCGGCGCCAGCTTGAAGATCCCCTTGAAGAAGGTCTCCGGAAGCACGGAATACTGGTAGGAGAGATACTGCTCGAGCGCGGCGGTGTTCACGGCGGGCGTGTAGTCCGGATATTCCAGGATGCTCTTGATCTCGGAGCCGTACACGAAGGCGCCGTCCTGCGCCAGATAGTAGAAGGGCTTGATGCCGAACATGTCCCTGGCGGCGAAGAGCTCCCGCTCCCGCGCGTCCCAGATCACGAAGGCGAACATCCCGCGGAGCCGGTCCAGGATTCCCTTGCCGAAGGCCTCGTAGCCGTGCAGGATCACTTCCGTGTCCGACGCGGTCTGAAAGACGTATCCCATGCCGCGCAGCTCCTCGCGGAGCTCCCGGTAATTGTAGATCTCCCCGTTGAAGGTGATCACAAGATGCCGGTCCTCACTGAAGATCGGCTGGTCCCCGCCCTGCAGGTCGATGATCGCAAGCCTGCGGAAACCCATGGCGATGGTGTCATCGATGTAGGTGCCCTCTCCGTCCGGTCCCCGGTGCCGGATCTTCTCCTTCATGTTCTCGAGCACCGCGCCGCGCTGTTCCCGCTCTCCTCTGCCGATGAAGCCGCAGATTCCGCACATAGATCTTTCCTCTCCTTCTCCCGGACGACCTGTCTGTGACAGGTGTCCGTCAATTCCCTGTTGTCGTCTGTTCCAGCTGCCGGAGGATCTCCGGGACGATCCGGCCGGTCTCCTTTCCGTCCGTGGACACGGTCATATCCGCGGCTTCCAGATAGAACCGCTCGCGCTTCTGCAGCATGCCGCGGATATAGTCCGCATCCATGTGGCCGTTGAGGAGCGGTCTCTCGTCGCTCCCCCGCACGCGCGCGAGGATCTCCTCTGGTGAGGCCGTCAGCAGCACCACCGTGCCGCTCTCCTTCATGAGCCGCACGTTCTCAGGCACTGTCACGGCGCCGCCTCCGCAGGAGACGATCGCCGGAGCGCCCTCCGCGATCTCCCGCAGCAGGGCCGTCTCCGTCTGCCGGAAGGAGGCCTCTCCCTCCGAGGCGAAGATCTCCGTGATGGGCATGCCCTTGCGGCGGACGATCTCCTCGTCCATCTCGATCACAGGCATCCCTGTCCGCGCCGAGAGGGCCGACGCCGTCGTGGATTTGCCGGTCCCCATGAAACCGATCAGATAAATACTGCGCACCTGTCAGTCCTCCACATAATCCTGCAGATCGAAATCCCTGTCGCGGCGCGCCTTGAACAGGGTCCCGATCTCCTCCCCGTCGAGGATCTCGTGCAGGACCTCCATCCGCTGCGCGTTGACGATGACCATGTCGCAGCCGCTGCCGGTCGCGATCGTGGCGGCGTGCAGCTTCGTGCTCATGCCGCCGGTCCCGCAGCTGCTGCCGGTCGAGCCCTTGCCCATCTGCAGGATCGTGTCGTCCATGTCCTGCACAAAAGGAATGAACTGCGCATCCGGGTCGTTCCGCGGATCATCCGTGTACAGTCCGTCGATATCGGAGAGCAGAATGAGCAGGTCCGCGCCGGTCAGCGCCGCGACGATCGCGGAGAGGTTGTCGTTATCCCCCACACTGACCTCCGAAGTCGCCACCGAGTCGTTCTCGTTCACGATCGGGATCACGCCGAGCCGCAGCAGCTCGGTGAAAGTATTGACCAGGTTGTATTTGCTGAGCCTGGACGCGACCGTGCTCCTGGTCATGAGGACCTGGGCCGTCGTCTGGTTGTAGTCCCCGAAGAAGCGCTGATAGATCATCATGAGGCGCGCCTGGCCGACGGCCGCACAGGCCTGTTTCTCCGCGATCGGGCGGCTTCCGTGCACGGGATGCTCCCGGTCGCTGTCGGACATCCCCAGCACGGGGCGCAGGACCTCCCTGCCGACCGCGATGGCGCCCGACGAGACGAGGATCACGTCCCTCCCGGTATTCTTGAGATCGCTCAGTTCCCTGGCGAGCCGGTCGATCCGGTGATAATCCAGTCTGCCCGTCTCCTTGTGCAGCAGGGAGGAGGAGCCCACCTTCACGACGATCCGTCTCTTGTCTTTGAGCGCCTCCCTGCAGGCGCGTGCCTCCGAAGCTGTGCCGCTGACTTCCTGTATCACTTCTGTCTCTCCTCCATGGGTCTGTAGATTGCTGCCACTGCCTCCGCGGTCCGGATCCCGTCTACTGCCGCGGAGAGGATGCCGCCCGCATAGCCCGCGCCTTCCCCGCAGGGGAACAGTCCGCGCAGGCTCGCCTGCAGGCTCTCGTCCCGCACGATGCGGACCGGGGAGGACGTCCGGGTCTCCACGCCCGCAAGGACCGCCTCCGGCCCCGCGAAACCGGGGATCTGCCGGTCAAATACATGCATGCCTTCCAGGAAGGCCTCCTCGACCTGCGCCGGCAGGACCCCTCTCAGGTCTGCATCCCGGATCTGTCCGCGGATGCACAGGTCCTCCGCGCCTCTGGAGGCGGTCGTTCCGACGGCTCCGCGCTCGTAATCGGCGAAGCTCTGCACCGGGACGGCCCCGGCTCCGCGGGCGTAGGCGCGCTCCTCCAGTTCTCTCTGCAGTGCCGCGCCTGCAAGCGGATCCTCCGATCCGAAGTCCTCCGGCGAGACCGTCACGACGATGGCGCTGTTGGCCCTGCCGCTGTCCCTCGCGTGGTCGCTCATGCCGTTCACGACGGTGCCGCCTTCCTCCGAGGAGGCATTGACGATATAGCCGCCCGGGCACATGCAGAAGGAGTAGACGCCCCGTCCGCCGGCCGTCTTCGCTGTGAGCTTATATGTTGCCGCCGGAAGACGCGCGTAGGTGTCCTCGCTCTGCGGGCCGTACTGGGCCGCGTCGATCATCCGCTGCGGATGCGAGACCCGCAGACCTGCCGCGAAGGCCTTCTGCTGCATCGCGATCCCCGCGTCGGCCAGCCACCGGAACGTGTCCCGCGCGCTGTGCCCCGGCGCGAGCACGACGATGCCGGTCTCCAGCGCATACGCGCCTTCCGCGTCAAGAAGCCGGATACCCCTGACCGCGCCGTTCTCCACGTCGAGTCCCTCGCAGAGGGTCCCGAAGCGGATCTCTCCGCCGGCCTTTTCGATCCTCTCCCGGATCACGGGGAGGATCTTGCGCAGGAGGTCCGTCCCGACGTGCGGGCGGCTCTCATAGAGGATGTCCTGCGGCGCGCCGGCCTCCACGAACGTCTCCAGGACAGCCGCGGATCTCCCGGAGCGGTCCCCGATCCCGGAGTTGAGCTTCCCGTCCGAAAATGCGCCCGCGCCGCCCTCTCCGAACTGCACGTTGGAGGCGGGATCGAGCCTGCCGGTCCTCCAGAATCTCTCGATGTCCTCCGCTCTCTCCTCCACGCGCCGGCCCCGCTCCACGAGGAGCGGCCGGTATCCGTTCTCAGCGAGAAACAGCGCGCAGAACAGGCCCGCCGGCCCTGCTCCGACCACCACCGGCCGTGCATCGCAGAGCTCTGTTCCCTTCACAGGGAAATGATAGCGGGTCTCATGCCAGATCGCGGCGTCCCGGCTGCGGGCGCGACGCAGCGCGCGCTCCTCCTCCCTGGGGGACAGTTCTGTCTTCACGGCGATCGTGTAGACGCTGTACAGCTCCGGCTTCCTGCGCGCGTCCAGGCTCCTGCGGAGGATCTTGTGCAGATGGATCTTCTCCGCCGGGATCCGCAGCGTTCTCGCAGCACGTGCTTCCAGCTCCTCCCGGATCCGCGCCTCCGGCATATCCGCCGGGATCTTCAGTTGTCCGATCCGGATCATCTCTCAGCACCTCTCTCCGCAGCGCCGGCTGCATATTCCGCGGCGGCCTTCCCGGCGGCCGCGCCGGTCGAAAAGGCCCAGCGCAGGTTGTATCCTCCGCAGATCCCGTCCGCGTCCAGCAGCTCTCCCGCAATAAACAGGCCGGGCTGCCGCTTCGACGACAGGTCTCCCCGGACTTCGGACAGCGGGATCCCGCCGCCTGTCACCTGGGCCTTGTCAAATCCTCCTGTTCCCGTGACACGCATGCGCAGCGACCGCAGCGACCGCAGGATCTGCTCCCGCATGCCCGTCGGCACCTTCCGGAGCTTCTTCTCCCGCACGAGTCCCAGCTGCGCCAGGACCGGGATCTGGACCTTGTCCGGCACGAGCCCGAAGAGCCACTCCGACAGCATCCGGTCGCCGGACACTTCCGCGAGCTCCAGCCGTCTGGCCGTCTCGCGCTCCCACACAGACGCCTCCACTTCCGGAAGGAGGTCGATCACGATCTCCGCGCTGCGCCCTTCCTCCAGCGCCCGCGCCGCCTGTCCGGAGACCTGCATGGCCGGGATCCCGGACACGCCGTTCTCCGTAAACAGCATCTCCCCGGTGTGGGAGTCCGCCGCTGTGCCGTCGGTCACCAGTGTGATTTTCCCCTGGAAGCGGGTGCCCTGCGCGGACCGAAGCGCCTGCGCGTCCTCCCCACATTGAAGCTGTACCAGCGCCGGAAGAGGCTTTCGGACGCTGTGCCCCAGGGAAGCCAGCAGCGTGTACCCGGTCCTGCCGCAGCCGAACTGCGGACCGGCCATCCCTCCGCACGCAAAAAGGACCGCCTTCGCCCGGAACACCGCTCCGTCCTCCGTGCGGATGGTCCACAGGGACGCGCCTCCCGCCGGCGGCACGGTTTCCCGCACGCTCGCGCCCAGCCGGACATCGATCCGGGGATCCTCCCGCAGCAGCCTCTCAAAGAGCAGCGCCACCGTGGAGGCCTGGTCCGTCCGCGGGTAGACATAGCCGCCCCGGTCGTGCAGCAGCACACCGTTTTCCGTGAAAAAAGACAGAAGCCGCGCATTCGGGTACGCCGCGATGATCTCTCCTCCGGCCTCCCTCTGCGCCGCGTCCGCAAAGTGATAGCAGGATATGTCCTGATACAGGTTCGTCAGGTTGCAGCGGCCGTTGCCGGTCGCGTAGATCTTGGCGGCCGCCTTCGCGTTCCGCTCCAGGACCAGGACACGCGCAGCGCCTGCCTGCGCTGCGCAGAGAGCCGCCATACAGCCCGCCGCGCCGGCGCCGATCACGGCGACGTCCGCCGGGATCTCCTGCCCTGTCTTTTCTCTCCGCAGGGGACGCTGTGCCATCACCCGTCCTCCCGCGTGATCCCGAGGGCCGCCAGGATCCTCTCCTGCCGCGCCTCCATATCGGCGGCCTCCTCCGGCTCCATGTGGTCATAGCCGCACAGGTGCAGCATGCTGTGCGCTATCAGGAAGGCGTATTCTCTCCGCTCCGAATGACCGTACATCGCGGCCTGCTCCTTGACGCGGGACGCGTTGAGCACGATGTCCCCCAGAAGGACGCAGCCGTTCTCAGGGTCCGTGTAGTCAGCCAGGGACTCCTCCACACAGCGGAAGTCGGCCGGCTCGTCGTAGTCCAGCCCCGGGAAGGACAGGACGTCCGTCGTGTCGTCGATCCCGCGGTAGTCCCGGTTGAGCGCGCGCACTTCCTCCGGATCCGTGATCAGCAGGGAGATCTCCGCATCATAAGGGAAGCCCTCCTGCAGGAGCGCCTGTCTGCATACCGCCTCTGCCACTTGCTCCCTGTCAAAGTCAAAATCTTCGCCGGTCTGTATGTCTGTGTTCAGTATGACGTTCATAATCCTCGTATGCCTTTACGATCTTCTGCACGAGCGGATGCCGCACGACATCCTTCGCGGTAAGGTTGCAGAAACTCACGCCCTCCACGTTCTTCAGCACCTTCATGGCCACGTCCAGTCCGGAGCGCTGCCCCGGCGCCAGGTCCTTCTGCGTGGCGTCGCCGGTGATGATCGCGTGGGAGCCGAAACCGAAGCGGGTCAGGAACATCTTCATCTGTTCGGGCGTCGTGTTCTGCGCCTCGTCCAGAATGATATAGGCGTTGTCCAGGGTCCTGCCGCGCATGTAGGCGAGCGGCGCGACCTCGATCAGCCCGTTCTCCATGTTCCGGCGGAAGTTGTCGGCGCCCATGATCTGGTAGAGCGCGTCGTAGAGCGGCCGCAGGTAAGGGTCCACCTTGCTCTGCAGGTCCCCCGGCAGGAAGCCCAGCTTCTCCCCCGCCTCGATGGCCGGTCTCGTCATGATGATGCGCTCCACTTCCTTGTTCTGGAAGGCCGTGATGGCCATCGCCATCGCAAGGAAGGTCTTGCCGGTGCCCGCCGGGCCGCTGGCGAATACGATCAGGTCCTTGCGGATCGCGTCGATGTATTTCTTCTGCCCCAGGGTCTTGGGCTTGACGGGCTTGCCGCTGATCGTGTGGCAGATCACGTCCGCGTCGATCTTCACGAGCAGGTCCGGGTCCGCCTCCTGCTTCATCTCCAGGGCATAGTCCACGCTCTGCTCTTCGATCTCGGATCCCATCCGGCTGAGGCCCGCCAGTTCCTCGACGATCACTCTGGCCGTGTGGACGTTCTCCTCCTCGCCGCTGATCCGGACCTCGCCGTCCCGCAGGACGATCGCCACATCCAGGTCCTTCTCCACCTTGCGGATATGACTGTCATGACTTCCGAAAATATCCCGCTGTACCTGTACCGGGATCTCAAGACGCTCTGTCACGCGCACTCCTCATGCACCGCGCAGCGGGGCGATGCTCCCGTTCAAAAGACCGGGCTGCAGCCGGCGCCTCGGAGAGGCGGTCTCCCGCCCCTCCGGCTGCCGGCTGCAGCCCGGTCCTCATTGAAAGCCTTTTCTATGATCCTGCCTGCTGCAGCGAATGAATCACTTCGCGCGGAGGTACTCGTCGATGCCCTTCGCAGCGGCTCTGCCGGCACCCATCGCCAGGATGACCGTCGCGGCGCCCGTGACGGCGTCGCCGCCGGCGTAAACGCCCGCCTTGGAGGTGCTTCCGGTCTCCTCGTCCGCGATGATGCAGGCGCGGCGGTTGATGTCCAGGCCCTTCGTCGTGGAGGAGATCAGCGGGTTCGGGGAAGTGCCGAGGGACATGATCACCGCGTCGCACTCGATCTCGAACTCGGAACCGGGGATCTCCACAGGTCTGCGGCGGCCGGACGCATCGGGCTCACCGAGCTCCATGCGGATGCAGGTGACGCTCTTCACCCAGCCGTTCTCGTCCTCGTGGATCTCCACGGGATTGGTCAGCAGGTCGAAGATGATGCCCTCTTCCTTGGCGTGATGGACTTCCTCACGTCTCGCGGGCAGTTCCTCTTCACTTCTTCTGTACACGATGTGGGTCTCCGCGCCGAGACGCAGCGCCGTTCTGGCGGCATCCATCGCGACGTTGCCGCCGCCGACGACCACGCACTTCCTGGGGCGCATGATCGGTGTGCGGGAATCCTCGCGGAAGGCACCCATCAGATTGCTTCTGGTCAGGAACTCGTTGGCGGAGAAGACGCCCAACGCCTGCTCACCCGGGATCCCCATGAACTTGGGAAGTCCGGCGCCGGAGCCGATGAACACCGCCTCGAAGCCCTCGTCCTCGATCAGGGAATCGATCGTGGTGGACTTGCCGATCACGACGTCGGTCTCGATCTTGACGCCGAGCGCGCGCACGTTGTCGATTTCCTTCTCGACGACCGCCTCCTTGGGAAGACGGAACTCGGGAATGCCGTACACGAGCACGCCGCCCGCCTTGTGGAGCGCCTCGAAAATGGTTACATCATAGCCCATCTTGGCCAGGTCGCCGGCGCAGGAAAGGCCGGAAGGACCGGAGCCGATGACCGCCACTTTGCGGCCGTTCTTCTCGGCAGGCATCTGGGGCTTGATCCCCATCTCTCTCGCGGTATCCGCAACGTAGCGCTCCAGCTTGCCGATGGAGACCGGCTCGCCCTTGATGCCGCGGACGCACTTGCCTTCGCACTGGGTCTCCTGCGGGCACACACGGCCGCAGACCGCCGGCAGCGAGGAGGCCTCGCTGATCACGTCGTAGGCGCCCTTCACATCTCCGTCCTTCACCTTCATGATGAAGCCGGGGATATTGATGGAAACGGGACATCCCTGGACGCAGCGGGGATTCTTGCAGTTGAGGCATCTGGCCGCCTCCGCCTCCGCCTCTTCGCGGTTGTAGCCGAGGCAGACTTCTTCAAAATTCGTGGCGCGGACCTTGGGATCCTGCTCGCGCACCGGAACTTTCTTCATCATATCCATGGTGTTCACTCCCTTCTGCCCTCGCGTCAGCCGCACTGGCCGCAGCCGCCGTGATGCGTAGCGCCTTCCTTCGCCTGGAGATACAGGCGCCCCTCTTCGGTCTTGTAAAGGCGCATTCTCTGCATTGCCTGGGCGAAGTCGACCTTGTGTCCGTCAAATTCGGGTCCGTCGACGCAGGCGAACTTCACTTCGCCGCCGACTGTGAGACGGCAGGCGCCGCACATGCCGGTGCCGTCCACCATGATCGGGTTCATGCTGACGATCGTCTCCACGCCGAGCTTCTCGGTCAGCTGACATACGAACTTCATCATGATCATCGGGCCGATCGCGACGACTCTGTCGAAGCGGCGTCCCTCATCCCAGAGCTGCTGCAGCGCCACGCAGACGTTGCCGGCGATCCCGTAGGAGCCGTCGTCCGTGCAGATGTGCAGGTTGGAGACCGAGCGCATCTCGTCCTCGAGGATGATGATCTCTTTGGTCCTGGCGCCCTGGATGCAGTCCACCTCCACGCCGTTCTTCTTCAGCCACTTCAGCTGGCAGTAGACCGGGGCTGTGCCGACGCCGCCCGCGATGAAGCAGATCCGCATCTTCTTCAATTCCTCGATCGGCATCTCGGTCAGGTCGGAAGGTCTGCCGAGCGGTCCCACGACGTCGTGGAAGCAGTCGCCGACTTCCAGCTGGGACATGCGGTGCGTGTCGCCGCCGATGACCTGGAATACGATCTGCACGGTGCCGGCCTCGCTGTCATAATCACAGATCGTGAGCGGGATCCTCTCGCCGTCCGCGTCCACGCGCACGATCAGAAACTGCCCGGGAAGAGCATGCTTCGCGACCCTGGGTGCCTCGACATCCATCTTGAAGATGCTGGGGGCCAGCGTCTCTTTGGTAAGAATTTTGAACATAGTGTCCTCCTGCTGTCTTTCTTTCGAAAATCTGCGAAAGAGTTGCAAACGATTCGTGCCTATCATAGCAGGACACCTGCCGGATGTAAACACGGCAGGGTGGTTTGTCCTGCTTTTTTTGTTATTTTTTCGTCATTCTGGGCTACATTTCGTTCTGGATGTAGTTTTCGAACTCCTCCTGGGTCATCAGGACCTGGCGTCCCTTGGTCCCGTCCGCCGCGCTCACGACACCTGCGTCGGCCAGCTCGTCCATGATCCTCGCGGCGCGGTTGAACCCGATGCTGCAGAGTCTCTGGAGCCTGCCGATGGTGGCGTTCTTCTTCTCGGTCACGAAGCGGCCGCACTGCACGAAGTACTCGTCGTGGGTACTCTGGCCGGATACGTCGGCTCCGCCGCCTGCAGCGCCGATGCCCTGCTCCGCGATCCTGTCGATGGCCTCCGAGATCTCCTCCGCGTCGTGGTCGGGGGAGTTGTGCTCCTTGATGAAGTTCACGACGTCCGGGATCACGTCCTCATCCACATAGGCGCCCTGGATGCGCATCGGCTTCTGCGCGTCCTGCGGGTGATAGAGCATGTCGCCCTTGCCCATGAGCTTCTCGGCGCCGACGATGTCGAGGATCGTCCTGGAGTCCACCTGGCTCGTCACCGCGAAAGCGATGCGGCTGGGCATGTTCGCCTTGATCAGGCCGGTGATGACGTCCACGGACGGACGCTGCGTCGCGATGATCAGGTGGATGCCGGCTGCACGGGCCAGCTGTGCCAGGCGGCAGATCGCCTTCTCCACGTCCTGGCGTGCCACCATCATCAGGTCCGCCAGCTCGTCGACGATGACGACGAGGCGCGGCATGATCGTGTACTCGGTCTCCTCGCCCCTCCGGATCATCTCCCGGACCGCGGCGTTGTAGCCTTTCAGGTTGCGGACCTGGAGCTTCGCGAACTTGTCGTAGCGGTTCGACATCTCCGCCACCGCCCAGTTGAGCGCCGCGGAAGCCTTCCTCGGATCCGTCACCACCGGGATCATCAGGTGCGGGATGCCGTTGTAGACGCTCAGTTCGACGACCTTCGGGTCGATCATGATCATCTTCACTTCATCCGGCGTGTACTTATAAAGAAGGCTCATGATGATCGTGTTGATGCAGACCGACTTGCCGCTGCCCGTGGCGCCGGCGATCAGGACGTGCGGCATCCTTGCGATGTCCGCGATCACGTTCTTGCCCGTGATGTCCTTGCCGACCGCGAAGGCCAGGTTGCCGTCGAAGCTGCGGAACTCGCGGCTCTCCAGCATCTCGCGCAGTCCCACCATCGTCTTCTCGGAGTTGGAGACCTCGATGCCGATCGCGGCCTTTCCGGGGATCGGCGCCTCGATGCGGAGGAATTCCTTCGCGAGACGCAGTTGGATGTCGTCAGCCAGCGAGACGATCTTCTTGACCTTGATGCCCTGCTCCGGCTGCAGTTCGAACCGCGTCACGCTGGGGCCCTGGCTGATGTCGGTGATCGTCACGTCGATGCCGAAGGTCGCGAGCGTCTCCTTGAGCTCCGCGGCCGTGTCGCGAAGCTGGCGGTCCGTCTCGGCGCTGCGGCCTCCCTCCGTCCTGGGAAGCAGGTCCGTGGACGGGAAAACATATTTCCTGCCCTTGGAAGGCGCCGCCTTCCGCACGGTCCCGGTCTTCCCGGGTCCGCTCTCCCCGCGGTCGCGGTAGACCGGCACGCCGTTCAGGTCCTCGCCCGTCGTCCTGGGTCGGGCATCCGCGGCAGATCCCGCGGGGGCCGCTGCTGTCTTCTCCGCGACGGGAGCAGCAGCCGTAGAAACAGCCGGAGAAGCGGCGTGGGCCGGTGCCGCCGCAGGCGCGGCAGGCATCTCCTCTTCGTCGAAGGGGATCTCCTCCTCGACCTCCGGCTCCGTCATGGCCAGTTCCTCTTCCGGCAGTTCCTCTTCCGGGAAGAACTCCGGCAGCTCCTCCTCCGGAGGCAGTTCCACAGGGGACATCGACGGCGCAGCCGTCTCTTCCGTATATTCCCTGCCGCCGAGCACACCACCCGCGGCGCCGAATTTCTTGATGACTCTTCCGGTCGAAGGCGCTTTAGGCTGCACGGTGATGCTCACCCGCCGCACAGGACCGTCAACGCTGCCCCGGGGCGCGCTGCTCGTGATCTCGTGCAGTTCGTCGGTCCCGAGCCGGTAGGAGTGGATGCTCGTCTCCTCATCCCCGGGATAGCCGCCGTACGGATCCTCCTCGCCGACTTCGTACGCCGTGTACTCGTCGGTGTACCCGGGCTCCTCGCAGTCGTCGGCGGGGCCGTCGTCCGGCTCCGCGTCATAGGCGTAGGGGCTCCTGTCCCCGGAGGGCCTGCGTGCGCCGTAGTCGTAGGTGTCCTCCGCCTCGTCCGCGGGCGCGCCGATCGTCAGGTCGTCGAGGTCGACCGGGTCCGGGCCGCGCCGGATCCCGAGGATCTCCTCCTCGCGGGCGGCTTCCATCTCCCTGCGCCTCTGCAGGCGCTCCTCTCTGCGTCTCTCCCGCTCCTCCTCCTCGAGCTCACGCCGGTATTCCCTGCGCTCTCTCGCGCGGTCCCTGTGCTCCGTGAGGGCGTTCCTTCCTCTCTCCAGAATACCGGGGCCCTCCTGCGCATTCCGGCTGTCCCGGAGATCCCGCAGCAGCATCGTGAAGCTGCGCTGGGTCAGGATGATGACGCAGATGATGATCAGGGCCGTCAGCACGAGGATCGTGCCGCCCATCTTCAGGGCGTGGTACAGCATCCAGGTGATCCCGCCGGAGAGGATCCCTCCGCCGCTGTGCTCCTGGATGCTCAGCAGGTACGCCTCCTGCAGGGAGAAGGCCTCGGCCTTCATGCGACCGCTCTGCAGCTCGCAGATGATGCCGGCGCACAAAAAGAGGACAATGCACGCCGCCGTCTTGAACCAGACGGACGCATTGTCTTTGTTCGAAACGATGAAGAGAACGAGGAAGAACAGGAAGAACGGCAGCACATAGGCCGGCAGTCCGAAGAGACCGAACGCGATGTCCGAGAAGACTCTTCCGACCGGCCCCGCCATGCCGAGCTCCGCGATGAACAGGAAGCCCATCCCGAACAGCAGCAGGATCAGGCGGATATCCCTCCGGAGCTGGATCCCGCGCAGTTCCTCCTCTTTCGAGAATGTGCGGGGGTTCTTCGCGGTTTTCGCCCTATTCTGAGCAGCGCGGGAGGAAGTCTTCCTGCCCGCGCTCTGTGTGTTTCTCTTTCTGGTTGCAGTTTTTCTGTTACCGGACGCAGCTCCTGTGCGCTTCGCTGCCATAAGCACCTAATCCTTTCACCGGTCCTTCAGATGTCGAAGTCATCGTCCGGGCCGATCTCCAAATCAAAATCATCCTCTCCGCCTTCCTCCCCGAAGATCTCACTGTCAGGGAGGTCAAAATCCATCTCCGTATGCGCCCTGCGCACGGGCACGGGAAGCGGCGTCTCGAGAGGATGCCCCTCCTCAGTCTTCGGGCTCATCCCAGTTGTGGTACACGGCCTGCACGTCGTCGTCCTCGTCGAGGATGTCGAGGATCCTTCTGGCCTGCTTGATCTGGTTCTCGTCCGTGATCTTCACGTAGTTCTGGGGGATCATGGTGACTTCCGCGGAGGCCGTCGGGATGCCTTCCGCCTTCAGTGCCTCGTTGACCGCCTCGAAGTCCTCCTCCGCGGTCAGGATCTCGAAGCTGTCCTCTTCCTCCTTCAGATCCTCCGCGCCGGCGTCGAGCACGATCATCATCAGGTCGTCCGCGCTCAGGTCGCACTCCTCGCGGTCCACGATGATCTGTCCCTTGCGGTCGAACATGAAGGACACGCATCCCTGGGTGCCGATATTGCCGCTGCCCTTCGCGAAAGCTGCGCGCACATTGGCGGCGGTGCGGTTCTGGTTGTCCGTCAGGGTGTCCACGATGATTGCCATGCCGGCCGGGCCGTAGCCCTCATAGGTGTTGTACTGGTAATTGACGTTGCCGACGTCGCCGGCCGCCTTCTTGATGCCGCGCTCGATGGTGTCGTTGGGCATATTGTTGGCGCGCGCCTTCTGGATCACCTGTGCGAGCTTGAAGTTGTTCGCGGGATCCGGTCCACCTTCCTTGACGGCAACGGCGATCTCGCGGCCGATGATCGTGAAGATCTTGCCCTTCGCGGCGTCGTTCTTCTCTTTCTTATGCTTGATGTTGGCGAATTTGGAATGGCCTGACATTGTGGATCTCCTCCTTGATCTTCTATGGGTCTGCGCCTCTCATAGTCGCAAAAATACAGATTACACTATAGCATCTGCCGGCCGCCGCGTCAAATGTACACGCGCGGCACGCGCTTGCTGATGCAGCATACGAGTTCATAATTGAACCGCCCGGACAGCTCGCCGAGCTCCTCGCAGCGGATGCTCTCCCCGCCGTCCGTGCCGATCAGCGTGGCCGCGGACCCTTCCGCGGCTTCCGGGATGTCCGTCACGTCCGCCATCAGCTGGTCCATGCAGACGCGGCCGAGGATGGGCGCCCTGTGCCCCGCGATGAGCACGTACGCCTTCCCCGACAGCTGGCGGGGATAGCCGTCCCCGTAGCCGACCGGCAGCGTGGCGACGCGCGTCTCCCGCTCCGTGACGAAGGTGCCGCCGTAGCTGATGGCAGTCCCTGCAGGGACCGTCTTGATGTAGACGATGCGGGTCCTCCACGACAGCACGGGCCGCAGCGGGAACTCCGTCGCACGCATATCCTCCGAGGGCCAGAGTCCGTACATCGTGATGCCGGCGCGCGTGAGATCGTACTGATCCTGCGGCCGCACCAGGATCCCGGCGCTGTTGGCGATGTGGCGCACCGGTATGTGAAGGCCCGCCTCCTCCAGCATCCTGAGGAATGCCGAGAAGCGCTCCGACTGGAGGTCCGCATGGGACGGGTCCGTCTCGTCCGCTCTGGCGAAGTGGCTGAAGATCCCTTCGACCTCGATCCCCGGCGTCTCCATGGCCTCGCGCACGAAGGCCAGCCCCCGGGCGTCCGGCGTGATGCCGATCCTGCCCATGCCCGTGTCCACCGCGATGTGGATCCGGATGGCCCTGCCTTCCGCTGCCGCCGCCTCGGAGAGCTGGGTCAGCATATCTCTCCGGAAGACCGCCGGCCGGATGGCATACCGCGCGAGCAGCCTGTAACAATAAGGAAAAACATACCCGAGCAGCAGGATCGGCTTGCGGATCCCCGCCCGGCGCAGCTCCAGCGCCTCCTCGAACGCCGCGGCGGCGTAGCCGCGGATATAGGGGACTTCCTCCAGCATCCGCGCGATCCTGACCGCGCCGTGCCCGTATCCGTCCGTCTTCACGACCGCGATGATCCCGGTGCCGTCCTTAAGGCGCGCCTTCATCGCGTCCAGGTTGGCGCGGAGGGCCCGCAGGTCGATCTCCGCCCAGGTCCGGCTGCAGGAATCGACGCCGGGCAGCAGGATCTTCTGCGCGGAGGCGGTCTCCGCCGACTCCGGCTCGGCGTGCTCCCTGAGGGCGTCCGTGATGTCCCCGGCGATCATGCCGTCCTTGCCGAGCCGCTGTGCCGCCCGGTCCCCGGCCTGTGCATGGGCCAGCACCGCCGCGCAGGCTGCCCGGAAGGCCTCCTGTGTGCGGGCGAGATAGGCGCCGCAGATCCCGGCGAGCACGTCGCCGCTGCCGGCCGTAGCCATCCCGCTGTTGCCCTTGGTATTGAGGAAGACCGGCCCGCCCGTCCGGTCCGCCGTGAGGGTGCGCGCATCCTTGCAGATGACGGTGCAGCCCGCCGCGGAAGCGAGCGCTCTCGCCTCCTCTTCCGTGTGTGCCTTGCAGAAAGGGATCTCCTTGTGCCGCAGCGCGGCGAATTCTCCCATGTGCGGTGTGAGGATCAGCTCCCGCGCCTGTCTGCGCGCCGCGAGAAGGGAAGCGAAGTCCTCCCGCTCCGCCAGCAGCCGGAGCGCGTCGGCGTCCATCACGGCGCCGCGAAGCGCGCTGCGGCCTGTCTCTCCCTGCTCCTCCGAGAGTACAGCGAGAAAAGTATCCAGGATCGTCCGGGCCGTCTCATCCCTGCCGAGTCCGGGGCCGAGCACGGCGTAGTCCGCCCACGCGAGCGCGCTCCGGAGCTGCTGCGCCGCATCCTCGTCCGTATAGGTCGTGAGAAGCGCTTCGGGAAGCCTGGTCTGGACGATCACCCGGTTGCTCTCGTGGGTGAAGATCCGAACCATGCCGGCACCGGCGCGCATGGCGCTCTCCGCGCACAGCAGTACCGCGCCGCACATGCCTCTGCTGCCGCCCGCCACCGTGATCTTTCCGAAGGTCCCTTTGTTGCCGTCGGAGAGCCTGGAAGGCAGGAGCGAACCGGCGTCCTCCGTATCATAAGTGAACATGCGCGGCCTGCCGCTGTCCCCGAGCGCCGGGAAGGACGCGTCCGTGATCCCGATCTGCGCGCAGGTGATCCGTCCGCAGTAATCAGTGCCCGGATACAGATAATGCCCTCTCTTGCAGAAAGCGAAGGTCACCGTCTCATCGCAGTGCACGGCACAGCCGGCCACCGAGCCGTCCTCCGACCGGATGCCCGAGGGGATGTCCACGGCGATCAGCCAGCTGCCTTTTCTCCGGAGGTCCTCCATATAGCGGACCATCTCCGCGGCGGTCCCGCGCAGTTCCCTCGCCAGGCCCGTGCCGAAGAGGGCGTCGATGACGATGTCCGGCGTCTGCCCTTCAAAAGCGGACGGGATCCGCCCGTCCTCCGGCCAGACAGAGATGTCCGAGCCGTGCGAAGTCAGGATCCGGCGCTGCAGGGCGAACAGGCTGTCCTCCCTCGCTGTGCCGCCTGAAGTGATGTACTGCACCTGTGCCCCGCGTTCCGCGAGAATCCGCCCCGCGGCGAGTCCGTCAGCGCCGTTGTTGCCTGTGCCCGCCAGGACCAGAACCGTCCCGGCCTGTTCCATGCCCGCGTCCCGCAGTCTCGCCGACGCGGCGTCCGCGACCGCGAGAGAGGCCCTCTCCATCAGGACGACAGAAGGGATCCCCAGGGTCTGCGACGTGTAGTCGTCGCACCGTTTCATCTCCTCTCCGGTAAGCAGATATCGCATATTGCCTCCATTCCGAAGCGCACCGTGCGGAAAATGTGCTTCTCATACAGAAAAGCCCGGCGAGCGGGCTTTTCGGGAGCCGGCCCGGGCGTACGACGTCGTACGGTCCGCGGCTGCGGCATCAGTTCTCTCTCTCGTAGCGGTGGATGTTGTAGGACAGCTTCAGCAGGCTGTCCTGCAGATGTACGCTCTCCACCTGCACCTGCGGCGGGACCTTCAGGTCCACGTGCGCGAAGTTCCAGATCGCCTTGATCCCTGTCTTCACCAGGCGGTCTGCGGCGCCCTGCGCCTCCTCCTTCGGGATGGTCAGCACGGCGATGTCGATCTCGTGCTCACGCACGAAATTCTCCAGCTCCTCCGGCGGATAGACGCGGATACCGCCGATCTCCTTCCCCTGCAGGGACGGATCCGTATCGAAAGCGCCTTCGAAGAGGAATCCGCGGTTCTTGAACATCATGTATTTGATCAGGGCGGATCCGAGATTGCCGGCGCCGAGCACGATCAGGTGGTGCTGCTTGTCAAGGCCGAGGATCTTGCCGATCTCCTCATACAGATACTCGACGTTGTAGCCGTAGCCCTGCTGGCCGAACCCGCCGAAATTGTTGAAATCCTGGCGGATCTGCGAGGCTGTCACGTTCATGATCCGGCTCAGTTCGCGCGAGGAGATCCTCTCCACGCCGTCGGCCTTCAGCAGGCCTAAGTATCGGAAATATCTGGGCAGACGTGTTATGACGGCCTGCGAGATCTCTCTTTCTTCCAACTTCCAACTCTCCTCTGATGTGTACAAATGCGTCAGTAAATGAAAGTGTGTGATAAACAGAAATATTATAAAGGGATTCCATCTGACTGTCAACGAACCTGTTTGACACTCCCCTGCGGAATCAGTACAATGGTAGACGTTCATTTCAAAGATCAGTTAATGGGGGTCTCTATGATCGTCGCATGTCACCATATATCGAAAGGTTTTCCCGAAGGCCAGGTCCTGCAGGACGTCACGTTCCACCTTGAAAAAGGGGACAAGGCCGCCATCGTCGGCGTCAACGGCGCCGGCAAGACCACGCTGCTCCGCATCATGACCGGCGAGATGGAGCCGGATGAGGGCAGCGTCTCCTTCGCGCGGGACTGCACGTGGGGATACTTTGCCCAGGACCAGGCGCTCACGTCGGACGCGACCATCTACGAGGAGCTGCTCAAGGTCAAACAGCCCGTCATCGACATGGAGCGGCGGATCGCCGAGGACGAGCGGCTCATGGGGACGCTCCGCGGCGAGGCACTGAATAACCTGATGGCCGAATATACGGCCCTCCTGCAGCGCTTCGAGGAGGAGGAAGGGTACGCCTACAAAGGCGAGGTGCTCGGCGTCATGCGGGGCCTCGGATTCACGGAGGCCGACCGCGACAAGCGGATCATGACCCTCTCCGGCGGCCAGAAGACGCGGGTGGCGCTCGGCAGGCTCCTCCTGCAGAAGCCTTCCATCCTGATCCTCGACGAGCCCACCAACCACCTCGACATCGGCAGCATCCGCTGGCTCGAGACCTATCTCATGAACTACCGCGGCACCGTGCTCATCGTCTCGCACGACCGCTATTTTCTCGACCGCACGGTCACCAAAATTCTGGAACTGGAGAACGGCCGCTGCCTCATGTTCGGCGGCAACTACACCAGCTACGCGGAGCGCAAGGAGGCCCTCCGCGAACAGGAACGCCGCGCCTATCTGAACAATCAGGCCCAGATCCGCCACCAGGAGCAGGTCATCGAGAAGCTCCGCCGCTTCAACCGCGAGAAATCCATCCGCCGCGCCGAAAGCCGCGAGAAAATGCTGGCCCGCGTCGAGCGCGTCGAGAAGCCCGTCCAGCTCCGCGACGACATGCACCTCACCCTGACGCCCTGCATCAAGAGCGGCCGGGAAGTCCTCACCGTCGAGGACCTCGCGATGTCCTACGGGGACCACCACCTCTTCTCCGGCCTCTCCATGAAGATCCGCCGCGGCGAGCACGTGGCGCTCATCGGCGACAACGGCACCGGCAAGACCACGATCCTCAAGATCCTCAACGACCTCGTGACGCCCGACGACGGCGTGATCCGCCTCGGCACCAACGTCCACATCGGCTACTACGACCAGGAGCACCACGTCCTCACGGACAGCAACACCGTCTTTGAGGAGATCTCCGACGCCTTCCCGGGCATGAACAACACGGAGATCCGCAGCCTCCTCGCCGCCTTCCTCTTCACGGGTGACGACGTCTTCAAGACCATCGGCGACCTCTCCGGCGGCGAAAAAGGACGCGTCTCCCTCGCCAAACTGATGCTCTCCAAGGCCAACTTCCTGATCCTCGACGAGCCGACCAACCACCTCGACATCGTCTCCAAGGAAGTCCTTGAGAACGCCCTGAACAGCTACGAAGGCACCGTCCTCTACGTCTCGCACGACCGCTACTTCATCAACCGCACCGCCAGCCGCATCCTCCGCCTTGAAAACAAGGTCCTCGAGAGCTTCCACGGCAACAACAGCGAGACCGCCCCCGAGAAATTCCTCGGCAACTACGACTACTACCTCGAAAAGACCTCCGCCTCCGCCCAGTCCGACACCGCCCGGACCGTCTTCACCGCTGCCGGGGAGAGGCAGGCTTCGGGATCCTCCTCGGGCACCCAGACTTCTTCTGCTGCTTCCACTGCCTTGGCTTCTCAGGATCCTTCAGCTTCTTCGGCTGAACCAGCCAATTCCAAACAGGCCTATCTCGCCAAAAAGGAAGAAGAAGCCCGCCAGCGCAAGGCCGCCGGCGCCCTCAAGAAGATCGAAAACGAGATCTCTGCCCTCGAAGAAGCCATCGGCGCCCTCGACGAGCGCATGTCCCAGCCCGAAGTCGCCACCGACCTCCCTCTCCTCACCCAGCTCGTGGCCGAGAAGGAAGAAAAAGAGGAAACCCTGGCGGAACTCTATGAAAAGTGGGAGGAAGCTGCAGCGGCAGTCTAACCCTATACAGGCAGATCACTTTCGATCAGACAGGTATCCTCGGATACCTGTCTGATCTGCTTTCTGGAAGCTATTTCAGACAGCTGGATCGACAGTTCTCAGCGGACAGCTGTCTGGTCGGCTGTCTGGAAGTCATTTCTGACAGCTGGATAGACAGTTCTCAGCTGACAGCTGTCTGGTCGGCTGTTTGGAAGTCAATTCTGACAGCTGAATAGACAGCAATCTGAGAATGCCTGTCTAATCAGCTGTCTGGAAGTCATTTCTGACAGCTGGATCGACAGTTCTCAGCGGCCAGCTGTCTGGTCGGCTGTCTCGAAGTCAATTCTGACAGCTGAATAGACAGTTTTCAGCGGGCAGCTGTCTAGTCGACTGTCTGAAAGTCATTTCTGACAGCCGGATTGACAGCAATCTGAGAATGCCTGTCTAATCAGCTGTCTGGAAGTCATTTCTGACAGCCGGATCGACAGGTCGCAACTAAGATATTTGTCATCATCTTATTCTCAAGCCATTTATAAACACCTCCGCAAAGGTTTCAGCTGATATCTTTGTCACCATCTTGTTTTCAAGCCATTTATAAACACCCCCGCAAAGGTTTCCCCTGATATCTTTGTCACCATCTTTTTTCCAAGCCATTTATAAACACCCCCGCAAAGGTTTCCCCTGATATCTTTGCCACCATCTTGTTTCCAGGACAATAATAAACACCCCCGCAAAGATCACCCCGGAAATCTTTGCGAAGGTGTTCCCGCAGCCAGGCCGGATGGGTCCGCAGGCCAGGCTTTGAATGAGCGCTGTGTTTTTCCGTTTATAGCAAATGCGCGGGAGAGGGTGAGGGCGGCAGATCCTGCCGCCCGTAATGTCCCCTTGTCTGAGCCGGCCGGTCTTCGGAGCGGCCGGCGAGTTGGGGACTGTCCCTCTTCCGCGCATTCGATATAAACGCTTGAAAAACTCCGCGAATGGCCCGCCTGAGCCGCGGACCCATCCCGCCTTGCGTGCGGAACCATCCCGCATGACTGTTGTTACTCTTCCTGATTCTGCCTCCCGGTACTGTAATCGTCCATGAGCTGCATTGCGGAAGCCATTCTCTTCGACCGCCGCTCCTGGAGGCGTGCCTCCGCGCTGCCGGGGGCAGGCTTCTGGGGCTGTCCGTTCCCTCCTTCTTTCTGTGAGGGCTTGCCGGTCAGGTAGTTGCGGAAGCCCGAGGAGATGTAGAAGACGCCTGCGAGCATCAGGACCTGCGGCATGGCGAGGAGCATGAGGATGGGCACCAGAATGCGGAGGATCCTGCTGAATCCGCCGCCGGGCATGAGCTTGCGCATCCACATCCAGACGGCGATGTAGCCGAAAGCCATGAGATAGACCATGGCCAGCATGCCGGCGGCCTGGACGCCCAGCTGCACGATCTCCGGCCCCTGCGGGTTCATCACCGAGAAGGAATAGCCGAAGAACAGGACAAGGGCGGCGATGCCGGTCCAGCGCGGAGGGGCGAACTCGGCGAGCGACGTCGGCTTCGGGACATGGTACCGGAGGCGGCGCAGGATCAACAGGCTCAGCTGATAGACAAGGAATCCCTGGATCAGTCCCATCACGATGATGGAGATGAGGAAGAGCCTGCGGATGTATTCGGGCGTGAGGAGCTGCAGCGCGGCCTCATAGGTGGCGGGATTCCCGCTCATCTCCGCGGCCTTGCCGAAGGCCTCCTGCATCGTGGTCTCCATCGCGCTGAGATCCGCGGCCAGGTCATATCCCATAACAGAGGCAAGCACATAAGTGCTCAGCAGGTTGGCCGCCGCCGTCAGGACCATGACGATGGCCATCGTCCTGGTCATATCCTTCCTCCGGTAGATGCGGGCGCCCAGCACAAGTCCCGTCACGGCGCCGCTGATCGCGTAGAAGCTGGTCGAGAACGTGCCGAACAGGAAGGAGATCAGCGTCATGCAGACGAGGACCGGCAGACTGTTCTTCCAGTCATAGCGGGCCGAGAAGGCCACCATCGGGATCGGGAACATGTACAGGAACATCTCCTCCAGAAGACCGGCCGTCTGCCGGTTCACGAGGAGCAGCACGCCGAAGATCGCTACGATCATGGCGCCGAATGTCAGTTTTTTCGTATTTTCCTGCATAGGATCAACCTTCTTTCGATGCTTCGTATGGACGGCGGAAGTGTGTCCGGTCCGGCACGCTCTCCTCGTCCCGATTCTTCATGAAGTATAGTCAGACACGGGTCCCGGCGTCAAGATTTCCCGCCCAATCTCTTACGGATATGTGCCGTTCACTCATTCAGTTTCTCGGCTTCCACCGTATACCCTGCGGCATGTTCCGTCACCGCATCTCCTTCATGTTGGTATACAGCCGCTCTATCCTCTTCATCTCCAGATGCAGAGTGTTCCTATGAATTACGAATACCAGGAATTTCTTTATCTGTTCTTTTCGACATCTTGCCAATTCTTGTTCGTCAGGATTTCAGCGTTTTCTCCGAGGAAGACGGTCTCTGCCTCCTCATTTCCTGTCAGCTGGTACAGCATCCACGCAGTCATGTATCCGTCTGAGCGCGCAAGCATTTGCTCGTGTTCTGCTCCAACTGCCCGTGCGCGAACCTTCTGCACTTCATCGGAAATACTGTTGTAATTTTCAATTTGCGCTGAAAGCGGCCCTTCTCTCATTTTTCGAGCAGCGCAAGACCGTGATTCTGCACTTCGCCGTTTACGGCGGCATAGATCCAATCCGCAACGCTGACACCGTCCTCCAGTTTGTCAAAAACATTGCTGGAGATAATGGTGTGCTGCGTGTTGTGGGTCTCTGCGTCTTCGGCATGATTCCAGATATAGATGCCGATACCGGGAATGTTTTTCTGCAGGCCATTGACCATTTCCACAAGATCCTTTTGAAACAGGTCACCGTTTTCTTTGTCTTTTGTCATCGTACCGGTACGAATATATGCCTGATACTGCTGAAGCGTATCATCCCGGTAGGAGCAGTCGAACAGAATCTTTACGCTGTCACCACGCTTTTCATGCAGAGCGGTCAGGCTGTCCAATACCAGATTGTCCGTCGTCAGCCGATCGGAAATTTCCTTGGGCGAATGCCAGAGGTCAACCGCTGTCTCGTGCCACCCGTCATAGAGCAGCAGCGAGCTGTCCACACAGACCGTGATATTCTTCGCACTGGGGAAACGGTCGATCACATCATCAGCCAGGAGGGACGTGCCAAAGCCGCCTGCGGAGAAGCCCGTTACCAACAGGGTGTCCGGCTCTCCCACATAGGGCTTGATCTGCTCTACGAAAGCCGCATAATTGCTGTAACCGGTATGGTAAACCGTTTTATTCCCATCATAGACACCTGTGCCTGAATGGAAATCACCGGTTGCGTAAGGGATCACGAGGAAGCTCCAATCCTTGAAGGGGTTGTTCTCCGCGTTGCTGCCGATTCCTCCCTGCGCCACGAAGTCCTGACCCGTCATATTTGTGGCATAGAACTTGTTTCCGCCTTCCGAGGTTTCCGGCGTAATGCTCACGCCGCCGCCGAAGAAATAGACGACGACCTTGTTTTCAGTACCCTTTTTGAAGATCCCGTGCCATTCGCTGCCGTCCGAGGATTGGGTGCCTTCTACCGCCACCTCATACCATTTTCCGATCTCCGGCTCGCCCGTCAGCTTCGGGAAGCTTTTAAGGAAGGTATTTTTCAGCAGCACGAATGTGCCGACTCCAAAGATGACAATGACACAGGCGAAAACAAGCAGGATCTTTTTTGCTTTTCCATGTTTCTTCTTTTCCATTTATACTTTTCCCCTTTATCGACCCGTATCTCTTTGACCCCGTGCTGAACATGATCGGGATTCGTCACCTTTATCGAAAGCCTGCAGCCGCGATAGGTGCGATCCACCATAAAGCCGTCCCACTCTGCAGGAATCGAAGGATCAATCAGATTCCGTTCATCTTTGATTCTTCGAAAGTGGATCGGATTTTCCTTCTGTTACACCACCTTCGCCAAAAGCGTCCACTGCAGCGTAATACGTCTGTCCTGCGTTCAGCGTGGTTAGGAGCACCTCTGTCTGCCCGTAGACCATGTGGCTGTTATAGAGTTTATCCGGTGCGATACCGTAGCGGATGTTATAGCCGATGGCACGGTCAGATGCTTTCCATTTCAGCTTTACTGTCATAGCATCATACTGCACTGTGTCAAATTCCTTGACG
>DFIR01000088.1 GCA_002372815.1 Lachnospiraceae bacterium UBA3692 | reverse complement strand
AATCACCCCCTCCTACTCGATTGTGAGCTGTCAGGGGGTCCGGTTCAGATCCTGATCGTCAGGACGTTCAGCCCCAGGATATTCTGGTAGCTGACGGACCGGGCGATCCTGTAGACCATCCGGATGCCGATGTTCCGGGACGGGTCCGAGGGGCCGGCGATGTCGCGCCGGCTCGCGGGATCGAAAGGGACGCAGTCATCTTTGATCCTGAGGATCAGGGCGCCGTCCTTGTCGACGACGCGGATGTCGACGGAGTGGGGCTTCCGGTCCTTGCGGAAGCCGTGATCGATCACGTTGCCGGCCATCTCCTCAAGGGCGAGCGCGGAGAGCATGGCCCGCCGGGGATCGATCCCGCGTTGCAGGCAGAAGGCCTGTACCTCTTCCGATATTGCGGTGACCTCCTCCACGGACCTGACCGAGAGGTCCATCCGGGCGTCCTCCCCGACGCCGAAATCGGCGGGAACGACCATCCATTCCGCCAGATCGCGGGGAACATGCCGGTTCCGGCGCACCGCGTAGAGGAAGAAGCAGAAGGTCACAGTCAGTCCGTTCAGCACATTTGCGATGTACACGCTGTTCATGCCGAGCAAGGGGATCAGGAGGGTCGCATAGATCCCGACGCAGAGGACGCCGTCCAGAAGCGCGGTGATGTGGACCAGGGCTTCCCGGCCGCAGACCTGGCCATAGCAGGTGAAGTGCATGCAGATGAGGGAGAACGGCATGCACAGCGGCAGAATGCGGAATCCCCATACCGCCATCATGTAGACTGGAGCGGAGGGATCCTGATAGTAGAGACGTGTGAGCGGAACGGCGCAGAGGATCAGTGCGACGGCCATCGCGCACACCAGCGGCAGGAACCGCCAGAGCATGACCCGCATGACATCCAGAAGCGACTGCCGGTCCTCCTCTCCGACGCTGACGCTGATCAGCATCCGGGAGACCGCCAGCATGCCGGCGGGCACTGCCCAGAAAAGGTTGAGGAAAGAGTTGCAGGCTGTGAAGGCGGAGAGTCCGGCGTTTCCGACGTACGCGAGTATCAGCCCGTTCACCCACAGGCTGCGGAAGGTCAGGTAGCCGTTGGTGAGGGCTCCGTGCGAGCCGATCCGCAGGATCTCCGCAGCGTCCCTGAAGGACAGACTGCGCAGCTGCAGCTTCAGGACGGCGTCCGGGCGCAGGAAGCAGAAGATCTGCACGATACAGAAGACCCAGAGGCCGATCGAGGACGCGAGCGCCAGGCCGAGAGCCTCCAGATGCATCCGGTATACAAAGAGATAGTCCAGGACGGGATTGATCAGGATATAGGCGATGCTCGCGGCGAACGCGCGCCCGGAACGGTTCTCCAGGGAGAGGAAGGCGGACAGCTGCTGTCCGAGCACCTGCGGGAGGACGCCCAGGGCCATGCCGATCAGATACTGGTCGAAATAGGCGCAGACCTGCGCATCCTGTGTGAAGAGTCCGGTCAGGTGCAGGGCGCCCGCCAGAAACAGGACCAGCGTGCAGACGGCCGAGAAGGCACATGCGAGCAGGATGTCCAGGGAGAAGATCTCCTGCGACCGCTCCACCTGCTCCCTTCCCTTGAATTCCGCGCAGAGGATCTGGGAGCCGCCGACGAGCATGGTGCTGAAAGCCCCGACCAGCATGGATGCGGGAGCGTACAGGCCGACCGCTGTCATTGCGTCTGTCCCGATAGAGTTGGTGGCGAACAGACTGGTGACGATGCCGTTGACCGAGCCGACTGCCGCCAGCAGGATCTGTACGGGCAGAAGACGGAAGCACAGACGGGTGAGCATCCGGGTGTTGGCTGTGTGCGTATGCATAGGAGATTCCTCTCTTTGAATGTCAGGGGAGACGGATGTCCGGAACGGTCTGTTACCGGCCCCGCATGGTCAGGAACCGGTTGTAGAGGGCCGGATTTTTGTGGAGGACATTGTCCAGGTCATCCTCGTAGCTGACGATGATCCGCGGACTGGCGGGGGCCGTCGTGGACCGGAGGATCAGGGAAGGCCGCAGGAGCGTCCGGCTGATCGACACGCCGTCCATCAGGGAGCGGAGCGTGTAATAGGCGCTGGAGCCGAGATCCGGGAGGTTCTGCCGGATCGTCGTGAGAGGAGGGTCCGTCGTCTCCGCGAGCGGTACATCGTCGTGGCCGATCACGCTGATATCCTCCGGCACCCGGAAGCCCAGGCTCCGGACGGTCTCGATCACACCGGCGGCGATGAGGTCATTGCCGCAGAGGATCGCCGTCACTCCTTTATTAAGGAAACCGGGCACGTGATAGCGGGCGGTGTCCTGCACAAAATACCCGTAGATGGCGAGATTCGGGTCGATCGTCAGCCTGTGCGAGGCCATGGCGCTCAGGTAGGAGAGCATCCGCTGGTCGGAGATCAGCGAGCCGGCGGATCCGTTCAGAAACGCGATCTTCTCATGCCCCAGGGAAACAAGGTGATCGACGGCGATCTGCATAGCCTCCTCGCTGTCCGTCCCGAGCGAAGCCACCTTGGAATTGTGGCGCACCGTGTTGTCCAGCAGGACGGTGGGGAAGATCGTGGAGGAGAACTGTTCGAGCCAGGGGTCCTCCAGCGAGAGTCCGAGGAAGAAAGCACCTCCCAGCTGCGCGCCGGTCATGTAGGTGTCATAGCGCTCCGATTCCTGCAGCGTCCGGTCGAGCGGGATCACTTCCGCCCCCCATTTCCCATGGTAGGCCGCTTTCTGGAAGCCCAGCGCGATCTGGTAACCGAAATCATCCGGCTTCTCATAGGCCATATTTTCTACGAAGACCGCCAGGCGCCGGCTCTCTTTGCTGCGGGCCCGCCTGCTCGAGTAGCCCAGTTCCACTGCCGTATCCAGGATCTGCCTGCGCAGCTCCGCACTGACGTCGCTCGCCCCGTTGAGCCCTTTCGATACCGTGCCCGGCGAGACGCCGAGCTTAGCGGCTATATCCCTGATCGTTGCCATCGGCGTCGCCTCCTTTCTTCACTGAGACTGTCATCGTGTCAGATACAGATGATCATTTACTTATTTTATTATATCTGTGGCCCTGTCGAAAAACAAGCGAAAACGAAACATTACGAAACTTAATTCCAATTACACATGTCAGAATCACTGAAGATTTGTCTATTTTGACAAATATCAAGTGGGA
>DFIR01000058.1:13381-38681 GCA_002372815.1 Lachnospiraceae bacterium UBA3692 | reverse complement strand
CGGGGACTTAACTAAATGCCATTGGAACCGTCCCCTGTGTGAGGCCCGGTGTGAGGTCAGCGCCTGTTGCTTCTTCTCCAGATGTGCATCTTCTCCGCCTCCTTGATGAGCTCGTCGCGGAAGTCGGGGTGGGCGATGCTGATGAGGTCCTCGGCGCGCTCCCAGGTGGTGCGGCCCTTGAGGTTGACGCAGCCGTACTCGGTGACGACGTTCATGACGTTGGCGCGGGTGTCGGTGACGATGCTGCCGGGGGCAAGGGTGGGCCGGATGCGGCTCTCGAGCTTGCCGGTCTTCTTGTTGAAGAAGGTGGAAGCCAGGCAGATGAAGGTCTTGCCGCCGTTGGAGGCATAGGCGCCGAGCACGAAGTCGAGCTGGCCGCCTGCACCGGAGATGTGCGAGATGCCCGCGGATTCGGCGTTGACCTGGCCGAAGAGGTCGATATCCACTGCGTTGTTGATGGACATGAAGTTGTCCAGCGCGCCGACGCGTCTGATGTCATTGACATAGTCGACCTGGGCGCTCATGCACTCCGGGTTGTTGTCGAGGTAGTCGTAGAGCTTCTTGGTACCGGCCGCGAAAGCATAGGTCTGCAGGCCGCGGTCGATGTTCTTGTTCTGGCCGGTGATCTTGCCCGCTTCCGCGAGGTCGACGAACGCGTCCACATACATCTCAGTGTGCACGCCCAGATCCTTCAGGTCGCTCTCCGCGATCATCTTGCCGATGGCGTTGGGCATGCCGCCGATGCCGAGCTGCAGGCAGGCGCCGTTCGGGATCTGCTCCACGACCAGCTCCGCGACGGCCTTGTCGACGTCAGACGCCGCGCCGGCGGCAGGCATGGTGTCGATCGGCTGGTTGTCGCTCTCGATGATCATGTCGCACTGGCTGATGTGGACATATGCCTGCGCGTTGCCGAGGCAGATGGGCATGGAGGTGTTGACCTCGAAGATCACCTTGTCCGCCTTGTTCACGAGCGCGTCCGCATGGCTCGCGCTGGGGCCCAGGTTGAAGTAACCCTTGTCGTCCATGGGGCCGACCATCAGGCACGCGACGTTCAGGTCGTCCTTCATCTCCTTGTAATATCTGGGGAGCTCCGAATATTTGACCGGCGCGTAGAAAGCGAAGCCCTGCGCGATCGCTTTTCTCTCGATGCCGCTCATGTGCCAGCTGTTCCAGGTCATATGCGCCGCCGGGTCCTCGATCTTGAAGATCTCCGGCACGTGCAGAAGAATTCCGCCGCGGAAATTCACGTCATAGAGGTCCGGCAGTCTCTTCGCCAGAGCTTTGTCGAAAGCCACGGGCGTATTGGCCGTCCAGTTATAATCCACCCAGTCGCCGCTCTTCACGACGGCCGCTGCCTGTTCGGGCGTCACAAGTTTCTTCCTGTACTCTTCCTGATAGTTCATACTGTCCTCCGATGCTATACCGGTCCGATTGGTTTCGTCCGCAGGAACGCAACACCTCTCCTGCTGTTATATATAACCCATTATATCCGCAAAAACATACCCGCGTAAACAATTGGTATAAAAATGACACTTACGCCGCCGGCGCCTCAGCTGATGGAAAGCCGCCTCTTCACCCTCGCATAGATCACGTAGGAGGCGATCACGTTGAAAATATCCGCCGTCATCTGCGCCGTCACGATGCCCATCGATCCGAAGAAAGCGTTCAGGATCAGCAGTAGCGGCATGTTCAGGCACAGCTGCCGGATGATGGTCATGAGGAAGGACTCCCTGCCGCATCCGAGCCCCTGCATGTAGTGGTTCATCTGGAAGCTCAGGAACATGAACGGCGTGGCGTAGCAGCGCCGCTGCAGGAACAGCGTCCCGAGGCGCACCGTTTCCGGGTCCCCGATGAAGATGCGGATGATGCGGGCCGCGTTGAACCTGTAGAGGACCACGCTGAAGAGCGCGAAGATCAGCCCCGCCATCCGCGCCGTCCGGAAGAAATCCAGCATCCTCTCCCGGTCGCCGGACGCGAAATTGTAGGCGACGAGCGGCGTCATGCCGAGGCAGATCCCGATCCCGACGTTCAGGGGCAGCCGCTCCGCCTTCAGGACGATGCCTACGGCCGCCAGCGCGGCGTCCCCGTAGCCGGACATCAGCCGCAGCAGCACCATGTTGTTGACGTCGAAGAGCAGGATGCCGGCAGCCGCCGGAATGCCCACCGCGAAGAGCTCCCGCATCGACCGTCCCGGGATCATCTCGATCCGCCGCGGCACCTCCAGGATCCCTTCTCCGCGAAGCTTTCCGTAGATCATGAAAAAATACACCAGCGTCACCAGGTTCGACAGCATCGTCGCGATGGCCGCGCCGAGGACCTGCCGCCCGTCCGGCAGGATGACGAACATGAAGAGCGGGTCCAGCACCACATTGAGGACGCCGCCCATGCCGAGGCCGAAGCCGGCCTCCCGCGAGTACCCGACATTGCGCACGAAGTTGCTCATGACCTGGGACATCACGGCGAAGGGCCCGCCGATGACCACCACGACGAGCAGGTACTCTCTCGCGTAGCCGAACGTGTTGTCGCTCGCGCCGATGAACCGCAGGAGCGGTCCCGAGAACACCAGACACAGCAAGGAAAAAGCAAGCGACGCCCCCAGCGCCATCACAAAGCTCAGGGAGGACACTTTCCTGGCTTCCTCCCGGTCGCCCGTGCCCATCCTGCGGACGGCCAGCGTCCCGCCGCCGACGCCGAAGAGATTGGAGATCGCGACGCAGAGCATGTAGACGGTCAGGACCAGCGACGCCGCTGCGACCATGTAAGGGTTATTCGTCCTGCCGATGAACCACGTGTCCGCGATGTTGTAGATCAGCGTGATCAGCTGGCTCGCGATCGTCGGGATCGCCATGCGCAGCAGTGCGCGGGGCACCGGCATCCGCTCAAACAGATATGTGGAATCCTGTCCGTTTCTCTCAGATGACATCTTCTAGGCTCCTGTTCCGCTCCGAATCCGGAAAACTGTATGCGAGTATTTAGTTCATTATACCTGCATCGGGGGGATTTGAAATCTTTTTTCTGATAAGTCTGCCCGAGGACGTTGACATGTGCTATTAAATTGTGTACAATGATTTTGTAAACAATGAATCTTGAAAAATCACCGCCATGATGCGATGATGAAAACAGAAGAATCTTCACATAACATCCCTCTGCAGTTCCGCGGCCGCGGCTGCAGGATCTGTACAAAGAAAGGAGTTACCCATGGTCTATCATTTCGACGAGAGCAATTTTGAGGCGGAAGTTCTGAAGAGCGAGCTTCCCGTATTTGTGGATTTCTATGCGGACTGGTGCGGTCCCTGCAAGATGATGAGCCCTGTGATCGACAAGCTGGCCGCCAAGTTTGACGGCAAGATCAAGGTCGGCAAGGTCAACGTCGACGACAACATGGATCTGGCCCAGCAGTTCCAGATCGTCAGCATCCCCAACATGGTCTTCATCAGGAACGGCGAACTGGTCGACCGCGTAATCGGCGCGAATCCGAAGGAGATCGAGAAGAAGTTCGCGCAGTACGCGCAGTAAGAGGCAGCAACAGGCTTTCATAAACCGGCGCCGGGCGTCCGCTGACTCCCGGCGCGCGTTTGTTTTCTGCGGTTTTTGCGAAAGGAAGGTATTTGCACATGCTTGACCTGATCATTATCGGCGCCGGCCCGGCCGGACTTGCGGCAGCGATCTATGCGGCGCGCGCGAGGCTGGATTTCCTCGTGATCGAGCAGAATTACATCAACGGCGGCCAGATCATGGACACCTATGAAGTCGACAATTATCCGGGTCTTCCCGGGATCTCCGGCATGGATCTGGCGGAGAAGATGAGCTCGCATCTCGAGCGCTTCGGCGTGGAGATCCAGAATGCGGGCGTGGAGGATCTGGACCTGGCAGGCGATGTGAAGCGCGTCATCACCGATGAGGGCGTCTTCGAGGCGAAGACCGTGATCATCGCTTCCGGCGCCATGCACGCCCACCTCGGCGCGGAAGGCGAAGAGCGCCTCGGCGGCCGCGGTGTCTCCTACTGCGCCACCTGCGACGGCGCTTTCTACCGCGGAAAAGAAGCCTGCGTGATCGGCGGCGGCAACGTGGCCGTGGAAGACGCGATCTTCCTTGCGCGAGGCTGCTCCAAGGTGTACGTCGTCCACCGCAGGGACGAGCTTCGCGCCGACAGGATCCTGCAGGACGAGCTCCTCTCCCTCCCCAACGTGGAGATGGTCTGGAATTCCAACCTCAAATCTGTCAACGGTGAGAACAGCGTCAGCTCCATCACCGTTGTCAACAAGCTTGACGGCGCCGAGCGCGAGATCCCGCTGAGCGGCTGCTTCATCGCCGTCGGCATCGAGCCCCGCTCCTCCTTCGCCAAGAACCACATCTCCATGGACGAGAAGGGCTACATCATCGCCGACGAGACCGGCACCACCAACGTCCCCGGCGTCTACGCCGCTGGCGACGTCCGCACCAAGCAGCTGCGCCAGGTCCTCACCGCCGCCGCCGACGGCGCCAACGCCGTCACCAGCGTGCAGCACTATCTGCTCACGCACAAGTAATTCATGTGGGGGGACGGTTCTCCCCGCGGCCGCAGCAACACATAAAGGCAGCCTGTGTCCATACGTTCCACGATCACTTCGCGGAGCGCACGGACACAGGCTGTCTTTACGTGCAGAGCGCCGCACGGGAACCGGCACCTTTCCTGATTTCTTTTCTACCTGTCTATCTGGCTGTCTATTTCTTCTTTCGCACAGCTGGATGGACAGCTTCTTCTTTCTAGCTGTCTATCCGGCTGTCTATTTTCTCTTTCGCACAGCTGGATACACAGCTTCTTCTTTCTAGCTGTCTATCCGGCTGTCTATTTCCTCTTCCGCACAGCTGGTTAGACAGCTTCCTCTTTCTACCTGTCTATCCGGCTGTCTATTTTCTCTTCCGCACAGCTGGCTAGACAGCTTCTTCTTTCTACCTGTCTATCCGGCTGTCTATTTTCTCTTCCGCACAGCTGGTTAGACAGCTTCCTCTTTCTACCTGTCTATCCGGCTGTCTATTTCCTCTTCCGCACAGCTGGTTAGACAGCGCAAGACGGACCGCCCCGCGCAGACAAGACGGGAACCGACATTCCGTATGCGGCAGAGGCACTTTTGAACGAGCGGTTTGATGTACCTGATCTGCGCAGCGCATCTGCCGGGTCAAAATCCGCGGCTTCGGGCTGCGGATTTTGTTGACCCAATGTCTGAGGCCCCCGCTATCAGAGCGGGGGCCGAGTTGGTCATTGCCCGGCGGATGCGCCGTGCAGGTCTATGTACATGCTCCGCGAAGTGAACTGTGACTCTGCCGTATATGGAACGGCGGTTCCCTTCTGCATCCACAGGGGGAGCTGTCCCCCTGCGCGGTCACTGCGCGTTGAACTGCTGCAGGATCGCGATGGCGGCGCTGGTGCCGATGCGGGTGGCGCCGGCTTCGATCATGGCGCGGCAGGCGGCCCAGTCGCGGATGCCGCCGGCGGCTTTGATCTGCACGGCGTCGCCGACGACGGATTTCATCAGGGCGACGTCTTCGACGGTCGCGCCGCCGGTGCCGAAGCCGGTGGAAGTCTTGATGAAGTCCGGTTTGGCGCGGAGGGAGATCTCCGCGAGATGGCGGATCTCCTCTTTCGTGAGGTAGCAGTTCTCGAAGATCACTTTGCAGACGGCGCCGCGGTCATGGCAGGCGCGGGCGATCGCGGTCATTTCCTCTTCTGCTTTGTCCCAGTTGCCGTCCTTTACGAACGTCAGGTTGGCGACGTAGTCGATCTCGCCGGCGCCGGCTTCGATCGCCTGCACGGCGGAGACGACCTTGTTCTCGATGGTGTTCTGTCCGAGGGGGAAGCCGATGCAGGTGCCCACCTTGACATCTGTGCCCTTCAGAAGTTCGCTGCAGAGGACGGTCTGCGCGTCATTCACCGCGACGGCGGCGAAGCCGTATTCTTTTGCTTCCTCACAGAGTTTGCGGATGTCTTCGCTCGATGCGAATGCCTTCAGGTTGGTGTGGTCGAACATGGCGGCGAGGGATGCCGCCGTGAGGTCCCGGATCTTCATGCTGTCCTCCTTCTGGATAGGGTCTTATGGATGTTCTGTCTGCTGCAGTGCTTTCTGTTCTATTCCGAATGGGGTATACTGGAAGTGCCGGAACAAATGGCAGACCAGTGACAGAAAAGGAGCCCCATTCCATGGAAAATTATGATGATCGTGTCGTGCAGTGCTTTCTCCGGGAGCAGGGTAAGCTGTTTCCCGAGCCCGTCGCCGAGACGCCGGAGGAGGCGCGGGAATTTCTTGAGGACTGCTTCGCCCAGGTCGTCCGCGGGAAGAAGCAGGTAATGCAGTACTTCGACGAAGTCGGCGCCGACGTCGAGGGAGATGTGCTCGATGCCGCCGAGGTCTTCGCGATCGGCGACGGACGTTTCCTGATCGTAGAGGGCTGACGCCGTCCCGTCTCAGTCAGCCGGCGTCCCATGCGCCGCGAAAACCCGGTCCGCATAGTGGACCGTCGCCATCGCGTCCTTCGCGTAGCAGTCGGCGCCGATGGCGTCGGCATATTCCTGTGTCATGACCGCGCCTCCCACGACGACTTTCGTGCCGGGCCTGTCCCGGCGCAGCTGCCGGATCGTCTCCTCCATGCTGACGACCGTCGTGGTCATGAGCGCGGACAGACCGACCAGCTCAATATTCTCTTCCACTGCCGTCCGGACGATGGTCTCGGGCGGCACGTCTTTGCCCAGATCCAGCACATCGTAGCCGTAATTCTCCAGCATCACTTTCACGATGTTCTTGCCGATATCGTGGATGTCCCCCTTCACGGTCGCCAGGATGATGCGGCCGCGCGAAGCCTGCGTCCTGCCCGCCATGGATTCCTTCACCACGGCGAAGGCCGCCTTGGCCGCCTCCGCGCTCATGAGGAGCTGCGGAAGAAAGACCGTCCCCTTCTCAAAGCCCTTGCCCACCTGGTCCAGCGCCGGGATCAGCTGTTCATTGATCAGCGTGAGCCCGTCTGTCCCGGGGACTGCGAGCGCTTCCCGGGTCGCCTTCGCGGCGCTCTCCGCCATGCCGCGCACGATGGCGTGTGCGAGCGGGGACTGTGAAGCGCCCCCTGCAGAGGAAGATGCAGATGACGGGCCGTCTGCCGGTGCGGTACCTGCCTGGCTGACAGCTCCGCCTGCCGCGGCGGGCGTCCCGCCGAATACCGGCGCCGGCGCGTTCGCGTAGGCCTCGATATAACCCATGCACTGCGGGTCCAGGTCGGACAGCGCGAGAAATGCGCGGTAGGCGCGCATCATCTCCTCGTTGCCGGGATTGATGATGGCGCACGAGAGCCCGTTCTGCAGCGCCATCGTGAGAAAATGCGCATTGATCGTCGCCCGCTGGGGCAGCCCGAAGGAGATGTTGGAGACGCCGAGGATCGTGTGACCGCCGAGCTCGTCCCGCACCCTGCGCAGGGTCTCCAGCGTCACCAGCGCGCTGCGGCTGTCGGAGGAGATCGTCATGGCGAGGCCGTCGATCACGATGTCCTTCCGGGGGATCCCATAGCGGTCGGCCGCCTCATAGATGCGGCGCGCGATCCGGATCCGCCCCTCCGCGCTGTCGGGAATGCCGTCCTCATCCAGCATGAGCGCGACGAGGACGCCGCCGTATTTGCGCACGAGCGGCATGACGGCTTCGATGCTCTCCTTCTTGCCGCTGACGGAGTTGACCATCGGCTTGCCGTTGTAGCAGCGAAGGCCCCTCTCCAGGGCGACCGGATCCGAGGTGTCGAGCTGCAGCGGCAGGCTGAGCACGCCCTGCAGGCGCCGGACGACCTGCTCCATCATTGCGGGCTCGTCGATCTCCGGCAGTCCGACATTCACATCCAGGATGTGCGCGCCGCTGTCCTCCTGTTTCAGCCCCTCCGTGAGGATATATTCCATATCGCTGTCGCGGAGTGCCTGCTTGAAGCGCTTCTTGCCGGTCGGATTGATGCGCTCGCCGATGATCACCGGCACCGGCCCGATCTCCACCGCCTGGGAGAAAGACGTCACGACCGTCGTCTCCTTCGCCGTATTCGGCCGGAAAGGCATGCCGGACACACGCCCGATCATCGCCCGGATATGCGCGGGCGTCGTGCCGCAGCAGCCGCCGACACACTGCACGCCGAGCGCGGCGATCCGCTCCATGTGCTCCGCGAATTCTTCCGGACCCACGTCGTAGACCGTGCGGCCTCCCTCTGTCCTTGGCAGTCCTGCATTGGGATTGACGATCACGGGAATGCTCGCGGCGCGGACCAGCCGCTCCACGATCGGCAGCATCTGGCGGGGTCCCAGCGAGCAGTTGACGCCGAGCGCGTCCACGCGCAGCCCTTCCAGCATCGCGACGGCCGCCTCGACGCTGGCCCCGGTGAGGAGCTTGCCGCCCTCATCGAAGGTCACGGTGACGCAGACCGGCAGATCGCAGTTCTCCTTGGCTGCGAGCACGGCGGCTTTCGCCTCGTAAGTGTCCGACATCGTCTCGATCAGCACCAGGTCCGCCCCCGCGGCGGTGCCGATGCGCACGACCTCCCCGAAGAGGTCCACGGCGCGCTCAAATCCCAGGTCGCCCAGCGGCTCCAGGAGCTTGCCGGTCGGCCCGATATCCAGCGCGATATATGCGTCCTGCCGGCCGGTCCTCTCCCGGGCCTCCTGCGCCAGACGTACGCCCGCCGTCACGACCGCTTCCAGTTCCCCCTCCCCGGGGTATTTCAGCCGGTTCGCGCCGAACGTGTTGGTGTTGAAGACATGGCAGCCCGCCTCCAGGTAGCCCGCATACAGGGCCAGAATGTCCTCCGGATGCGTGAGATTCCACCGCTCGGGCAACTCTCCGCCCCGCAGGCCTCTCGCCTGCAGGATCGTCCCCGTTCCGCCGTCAAAAAAAAGCCACTCACGGCCCAGTCTCTCTCTCAGATCTGTCATCTTCCTTACCTGTTATGAATCCTCTTTCCGGTAGGCGCAGGTCTCCCGCGCGCCGCACAGCGCGCAGCCGGCCATCGTGCAGGTCGGATCCGCATCCGCTCCGCCCGCGCCATCCGCCGTTCCCGCCGCCCCGGGGCGCACGAGCCCGACGATCGCCGTCACCGATTTGGAAGGCGTCATCAGCAGCGTGTCCGTGAGCCCGACGCCGATCGTCTTCGGCATCTGCAGGATCCGGCTGATCCCCCGCTGCAGTTCAAGCGGCAGATCCCCGTATCCGGGGGAAAAACGCGGCCTCGTCCGCAGCCCTCTCTCCGCTGCCTCCTCCCGGATCCGCGCGTTCACCAAGTCGCAGAGATCCTCGATCATCGCCGCGGAGGCGGCCTGCAGGATCACGGCCCGGCTCATCTGCGCGACGCTGGCGCGGCGGATCAGGCGGTCCGGCCCCGGCCCCAGCGTGCAGGCCATCAGGCAGATCTCCTCACATCCGCGGAGATTCTTCTGCAGCGCAAGGCTGTCGACAGGGATCCCCTCGATCACCAGGCGCTCCGCACCGTCCTCCCGCACAGTTCTTGTGAGCGGCAGGAGACGCCGCACCTGCCTGGGCGTCACCTCCCGGGCCAGCTGCGCGATGCACTCCTCCGCCGCGGCGCGCACCGTCTCGTCCGGGACGATACCGCGGTAGCCGAGGTAGCGGTAGACTTCCCTGCGGGGTGTGGAGAGCGGCTCCCAGACGGCCGCCGGTGTCCCGGCTGCCCCTGCCCCGGCTGTCTGTGTTCCGGCTGCCGGTGCCCCTCCCGCGCGCTCCGCGCGTCCTGTCTCCGCGCTCATACCCGCAGGATCTCGGACAGGCTCGCCTGGATGCCCGCCGCGATCTCCGGTCGGTTCATCGTGTAGACGTGGATGTGGCCGACGCCGTTGGAGATGAGATCGATGATCTGCTCCGTCGCGTAGATGACGCCTGCCTGGCACATCTTGGCCTCGTCGTCGCCGAAGCGGTCCACCATCGTGCGGAACCGCTGCGGGATGGTGGCGCCGGACAGCGCGACGGTCCTCGCGACCTGCCGCCTCTTCGTGATCGGCATGATGCCCGCGATCACCGGCACCTCGATCCCCGCCTCCCGGATCCTGTACAGGAAGCTGTAGAGCGTGCTGTTGTCGAAGAACATCTGCGTGGTGAGGAAGTCGCACCCGGCCTCCACCTTCTCCTTCAGGTGCCGGATGTCCTCCCGCTGGCTGGCGCACTCGACGTGCCCTTCCGGATAGCAGGCGCCGCCGATGCAGATATCCGGCGCGATCTCCCGGATCTCCCGGATCAGGTCCGCCGCGTACGGAAATGTGTGGTCCGTCCGCCCGCCCTCCGGGATGTCTCCGCGAAGCGCCATGATGTTGTCGATGCCGCGCTCGAGATAGCCGTTCACCGCCGCGTGCACCGCCTCCCTGTCCGAGGACACGCAGGTCAGATGGGCGAGCATCGGCGTCCCATACTTCTTCTGCAGGTCGTCCGCGATCTTCATGGTGCTCTTGCTCGTGCTTCCGCCGGCGCCGTACGTGACGCTCATGAAGTCCGGCCTGAGCTTCGCGATCTGCTCCGTCGCGAACTCCACGGACGGCATCGCCTCCACCGTTTTCGGCGGAAACACTTCAAACGACAGCGTCACTTCCTTGTCCCGCAGGATCTCCCGGATCTTCATCACAGCTCCCTTCTGCCGCCAACAGCCCGCGGCGCAGGTCCTAAATCCTCACTCCGATAGTTCTTTCAAAATGCTCTCGCGGTCCTTCAGCCCGTCCAGGCAGGACTTCGCGCGGTCCATCGAGAACAGGAATTCCCGTCCGTCGCGGTAGCCGTTCTCCGAGACCTCCGCCCCGCTCCAGATATAGACGTACCGGGACGTGTCGGGGGCGGTCTCCGTTTTCTCCGCCTCTGTCTTGTCCGTCTTCTCTGCTTCGGCCTTGTCCGCCTCCGCCTTCTCCGCAGCCGCTTCCTCCGCGCCGCTGTCCTGGGGAACTGCGGCAGGCGCGTCCACGGTGTCCTCCGGCAGGCCGTAGGTCCCCTCGGCTGCGATCACGAAACGACCGCCCGAGATGCTGTAGAGGATGTCATAGTAGCGGTCCAGGATCCCTGAGGATTCCAGGAGCAGGTTCTCCTTCTCGATGTAGTAGAGATCCGTCCTGGCAAAACATTTCTCCACCCATCTCCCTTCCCGGTAGAACAGCACCGACATGCCGCCGTTGCCCTTCGTATCCGCCGCGACGAGCTCCGGCAGGCCGTCCTCGTTCAGGCTGATCAGGGAGAATCCGTCGTAGTCCTCCGCAAAAGGACTGCGGATATAGGCCGTATAAGCTTCTTTCCAACTGCTGTAGACGACATCCTGCGAGGGATCCTTCTCCAGCGTGAAGGTGCCGTCCTCCCCGCCGGTGTAGATCCGCTCCTGCAGCAGGATCTGGTCCCGGTTGTCCGTCCCCGTGCCCAGATATTCGCACAGGATGTGGAGATCCGCGATCCCGTCCCCGTTCATATCCTTCTGCTGCACTTTCCGCACAGACGAAAAAGACGCCTGCGCGATCGTCTCGGACACGCCCGGATCCTCCAGGACCTGCGCGACCGCGCCGTCCTTCAGGAGCCGCAGCTGCACGTCGGGGTGCTGTCCGCTCGGCTCATAGACCGCCAGGATCCACTCCGCGCCGTCCTCCGTCTGCAGGCGCACGGATGCCTGCGGCAGCAGTCCCTGCCGGACCGGCGCCGCCTCTTCCGCTGTCTCCTCTTCCGTTCCCGTCTCTGTCTCCGTCTCCTCCGTCTCCGTCGTCGCTTCCGTGGCGGGCTCTTCTGTCGTCTCCTCCGGTGTCTCTGTCGTGTCTTCCGCCTGCGTCGTCGTCACTGTGGTCTCCTCCGGCTGCGGGGCAGGCTCCGTGCCTCTCCCGAAATGCCGGAAAGCTATGAAAACCGCGGCTGCCAGCAGGATGGCCGGCAGTGTCTTCATCCATTCACTTTTCACGATCTCGTTCCTTCCCGTTCTTCCCCCCGGTGCAGTACGATGATGTCCTGTTTGCTGTTACACTTCTTCATTCCCCTGGAGGCCCTCCGTCAGCGCGGTCGCCTCCTCTTCTGTCAGCCGCCGGCATTCTCCCGGTGCCAGCGCCGGGTCCAGCCGCAGCGGACCCATGGACAGACGCTTCAAGTATACCACTTCCGCCCCTGTGGCGGCAAACATGCGCTTGACCTGGTGGTACTTCCCCTCCCGGATGGTCACGCGGACACGGGTGAGCGCCCCGTCCTCACCGCCGCCGGGTTCTGTGCCGAGGATCTCCAGCTCCGCCGGCAGCGCCGTAAATGCGCCGTCCGCGTCATCGATATCGATCCCCTCCCGGAACCTTGCGACTTCTCTGTCCGTGACGGTCCCGCGCACGAGCGCCTCGTAGGTCTTGTCCACATGTTTGCCCGGCGCGAGCAGGCGATGCCCCAGCGGCCCGTCGTTCGTGATCAGCAGGAGCCCCTCCGTGTCGCGGTCCAGCCGCCCCACCGGATACAGGTCCTTCCTGCGCCGCTCCGGCAGCAGGTCCATGACGGTCCTCTGCTTCGGGTCCCGCGTCGCGGTGATCACGCCGGCCGGCTTGTGCAGCATGTAGTAGACGAGCGCGTCCCCGGCGATCTCCTCCCCGTGCCAGGTCACGCGCGCCCCTTCCGGCACCTGCGCGCTGCCGTCCCGGACGACGCTGCCGTTCACGGCTGCGGCGCCCTTCTTCAGTTCTTTTTTGATCTCGCTCCGGGTGCCGCACCCGTTCTCCGAGAGATAGCGGTCCAGTCGCATATGGTCAGTCCTCTGTACCTTTCCGTCTGTTTGTCTCATCATGTCCGAAATTGCGCGGAAAGTCAATGAAGCCCGTATTAAATCTGCGCGGGCGGCGGTCCGTCTGCGCCGGATTCTTTCTGTTCCGGTCTTCCTGCGCCGGTCTTTCTGTTCTCTGATGACGCCGTATTTCTTCCATATGGCTTTTTACAGGTCGATTTTCTGCCTTTTTCCGGCTTGCCCGGGTGGTGTTCTCATCTTATAATGAAGTTGTGGAACAGATCAGGAACAGAAAGGCAGGCCGCACATGACTATCGAACAGATGAAAGAGCGCAAACGGGAGCTGGGCCTCACCGTGGAAATGATCGCCGCCCGCTCCGGCGTCCCCGCCAGCACCGTACAGAAGATCTTCAGCGGCGCGACAAGGTCTCCGCGCAAGCTGACACTGGATGCCATCCGCGCCGTGCTGGAAGACGCGGCGCAGTCCCCGTCCTCTGCAAACCGGACATACACCTCAGGCCGCGACTTCCTGCTGAAGGAATCTCCCCTTGCATACGGCACCTCTCCGAAGAGAGAGCGCCCGCACACAGTCGAGGACTACTACGCACTTCCGGACGAGCGCAGAGCCGAGCTGATCGACGGCGTTTTCTACGACATGGCCGCCCCTTCTCTCCGGCATCAGCAGCTGCTTCTGGCGCTGGCTGTCCTCCTGCGGGAATGTGTGCAGCTCCATCAGCAGGACTGCGCTGTCTACATCGCCCCCTGCGACGTGCGCCTGGATGCGGACAGCTATACCATGGTGCAGCCGGACATCTTCCTCGTCTGCGGGGATCATGACCGGAATGCGAAGAGCTACGACGGCGCGCCGGATCTCATCGTGGAGATCCTGTCCCCCTCCACCCGCTCGAAGGACCTGCTCCTGAAGCTGTACAAATACCAGAAAGCCGGCGTCCGGGAATACTGGATCGCGGACCCGGACAACCGCAAAGTGCTGGTATACCATTTCTTCAAAGAGAACTACCTGCCGCAGCAATATGATTTCGGGGAGATCGTCCCGGTGGGAATCTCCGGCGGAAAATGTCAGATCGATCTGTCCAAACTGGACTGATGTATACCGCCGTGTTACTTTCACCTGATCGGAAAAGGGCGGTCCCGCACGAAACGGGACTGCTGACAGTCCATGATATATACCGCAATTCCTGTGCCGGTTTTCGACGTCGCCGATGCCGCTTTCCCGGCAAAAACACTCCCCCGACTGCCGCCCGGTACGGTATAATACAGATAGTATTTCTGCTTATTCCGCCGCGTGGTCCGGTGAACCCCGGCGCATCCTGAAAGGAGGTCTCCCATGTCGAAGAAACTCGGTCAGCTCGTCAAAGAAGCCCGCAGCGCCGCCGGGCTCTCGCAAACAGCCCTCGCGCAGAAAGTGGACGGCCTGAGCGCCGCGGACGTCGGAAAGATCGAGCGCGGGGAGAAGGAACCGACGCAGGCCATCCTGCGCCAGATGGCCAAGGTCCTGGGCGTGACCCAGAAGTCCCTTCTCGACGCCGCGACAGGCTCTTCCGCAAAGACTTCCTCCGCCAAGACCTCTTCCGGAAAGACTTCTTCCGCCAAGACTTCCTCTTCGAAGTCCTCCTCCCTCACGCTCACGGCGACAGAAAAGAAACTGGTCGAGAAGTACAGAAAAGCAGATGCTGCCACAAAGAAAGCCGCCATGAACGTGCTCTCCGGCGACGGCAATATTCTGGAGATCGCCGCCGCCCTCATGGCGTCCGCCGGCAAGACTGGCAGTTCCGGCAGCAGCTCCGGCAGCGGCGTGAACGCGATCGTGACGGATCTGATCGGATCGCTCCTTTCCGGCAAGACCGGCAGCCGCTCAGCCGCCCCCGTCGATCCGGATGCCCTGCAGGCTCTGCAGGCGCTCCTGCGGCAGCAGGGGCAGCAGTGAGACAGGAAGTCAGAGAGGATCGTCTCCCGGGCAACGCAGGCAGTACAGCATTCAATAATGCCGGATCCACTCCTGAACGCCGCGTAGATCGATCTGCAGATCTCCGCCGTAAATGCCCACCGGGATCGGCTCTCCCAACCCCCGGATCACGGGAATATCGTCGCTCTCGAAATAGTAGATGAGAACGACCTCCTGCCGGGGATCCAGGATCCAGTACTCGCGCACCCCCGCGGTCTGGTATTTGTGGAGTTTCAGGGTATAGTCCTTTCGCTTCGTGGAAGGAGAGATCACTTCCATGACATAGTCCGGTGCCCCATTGACGCGTTCGGGCGACAGCTTGCCCGGATCGCACAGGATCATCACATCCGGCTGTACCATCGTGCGGTCGTCATTGTCCAATCGCACGTCCACCGGAGCGATGAACGGCCTGCAGGCACCTCCGTGCGCATGGATATAATTGGAGATCTGGCGGTAGACTTCTCCGACGATCCACTGGTGTATGACTCCCGGCGAGCTCATGTTCCAGAAAACCCCGTCGATCAGTTCCACCCGCTGCTCGTCTGGCAGTGCCAGATAGTCTTCTGCCGTATATGTTCCCTGGCGGGGCCAGATCCTCTCTCCTTCTGCCCGACTGGCAGCAGAGGAGCCGTCCCCGCCCCCATGTTGTTCCTGCGGCGTCTTATACGCCTGCCCTCCATCTCTCAGCAGCTCCTTCTGCTCAGTGTTTCCCCCATACAAGGAGCGCGCAGTCTCCTTTTCCAGTTCCGCAAACGCCCTCTCCAGTGCCAGCAGCGTCTGCCTTCTCGGAAACTGCGTCTCCCCGCTGAAGATCTTCTGCAGCGTCGGGACGGGGATCCCCGAGCGTTCCGACAGCATCTGATAGGTATACCTGCGGCGGGCTTTCTGTTCACGCATTTCGTTGATCGTCATGACCTTCTCCTACTCGGCAGAATTCGGGAGCTTGCGGTCCCGTTTTCCCGGAATTCGGTGTGTTTATGGTATTATTATATACCGTATGTGGAACAATATCAATCCTTTTTGCGGTAACTGACCGGATCTGTCGAATACAGAGGAAAATATCAAAAAAGGCCTGCCGGGCCCGCACCATCGCGGGCTGGCAGGTCGCGCCTGAAACTTCTTCTGCGAACGGCACGTCCCTCCTGCCGTTTCGCAGCTGTTCAAGAGTCAAAACCATATTCCTGTTTCAACTGTTCCAGGATCTCATAGGCAACCGGGCATACAGAAACCGTGTCCAGAAAAGACAATAAGCTGCCCATCCGGTCAGGCTGATCTGTATATGGATACTTTTTACAGGCATCCGGCTTCAGGCTGCCCAGAAGGCAGCTCCCATCTGTCTGCAGGAAATCGCACGGGCAGTTTTTTGTAGGATATGCCTGCTCGCCCGCATCTATGGTCTCCTGAAGATACTTCTTCCGGAACGCATCCCCGGAAAGGTTCAGTGCTGCTGCATCTCTTTCGATCTCCTCCGCAGGAATCAAACCGGCGTACTGTTTGCAGCAGTTTCTGCACCGGCTGCAGTCATATTCAGAAAACAGTTCCTGATGCAGACGATGGAACTCTTCATCCAGCGCATCCGGATCTGCATGCAGCTTCAGCCATGTGCGGAAACGATAATTATAACGTTCCTTCTTTTTTGCGTAATAAGATACTTTTTCCGGGCTCAGCATATCTATTTACAGTACTCCAGATTTCCACGCGCGATCTTATATCTTGAACCGGTATCCCACCCCCCAGATAGTCTCGATGTACTGGGGCTTGGAGGTATTGAACTCGATCTTCTCGCGGATCTTCTTGATGTGGACGGTGACGGTGGCGATGTCGCCGACGCTGTCCATGTTCCAGATGCGGCGGAAGAGCTCGTCCTTGGAGAAGACGTGGTTGGGGTTCTCCGCCAGGAAGGTGAGGAGGTCGAACTCCTTGGTGGTGAAGTTCTTCTCTTCGCCGTTGACGTAGACGCGGCGGGCGGTCTTGTCGATCTTGAGGCCGCGGATCTCGATGATGTCGTTTTCCTTCTGGCCGGCGCCGACCAAGCGCTCGTAGCGGGCCATGTGGGCCTTGACCCGCGCGACGAGTTCGCTCGGGCTGAACGGCTTCGTCATATAGTCGTCGGCGCCGAGGCCGAGGCCGCGGATCTTGTCGATGTCGTCCTTCTTGGCGCTGACCATCAGGATCGGGATGTTCTGCTTCTCGCGGATGCGCTTGCAGACTTCGAAGCCGTCGATGCCGGGCAGCATCAGGTCGAGGATGATCAGGTCGTACTCGTTGCTGAGCGCCATCTGCAGGCCCTGGTCGCCCCGCGTCGCCGCTTCCACTTCAAAACCGCTGAGTTCCAGGTAGTCCTTCTCCAGGTCGGAGATAGCCTCTTCGTCTTCGATGATCAGGATCTTGCTCATATCATTCCTCACTTTCTTCCGCTTCGATGTCTACGCTCCTGCCGCCCGTGTCCACGAATTTGCGGATCACCATGTGCATGCAGGTGCCCTTGCCTTCCCGGCTGGTCGCCCAGATGTAGCCGCCGTGGTCCTCCACGATCTTCTTGACGATGGAAAGGCCGATGCCGCTCCCGCCTTTCGCGGAATTGCGGGAGGTGTCGGTCCGGTAGAACCGGTCGAAGATGTTGGGCAGGTCACGCTGCGCGATGCCCTGGCCGTTGTCCTCGATCTCGATGCGCACGCTGTCGTGCTCGTCGAGGAGCCGGAACTCGATGTGGCCGTCCGGCTTGTCCATATATTTGACGCTGTTGCCGACGATGTTGTTGATGACCCGCTTCATCTGCTCGGGGTCCGCGACGATCTGCGTGTCCGGCGAGAGGAGGTTGGAGTAGTCGAGCTCGATCCCGCGCGCCTCCAGGTCCATGCCGATCTCCTCGATGCAGTCGCCGAAGTAGTCGGTGACGTTCAGCCGGCGGAAGTTGTAGGGGATCTTGTCGCTGTCGATCTGCGAATAGAGCGTGAGCTCGTTGATCAGGCGGTCCATGTCGTTGGCCTTGTTGTAGATCGTGCGGATGTATTTCTCCTGTTTCTCCGGTGTCTTGGCGACGCCGTCGATCAGGCCCTCCACGTAGCCCTTGATCGACGTGATCGGCGTCTTCAGGTCGTGGGAGATGTTGCTGATGAGTTCGCGGCTCTGCTTCTCCCGCTCCAGCTTCTCCTCCGCGGATTCCTTCAGGCGCAGGCGCATGTCCTCATAGTTGCCGTACAGCTCGCCGATCTCGCCCTTCTCGCCGGTCTGCAGCACGTACTCGAAGTTGCCGTCGCGGATGTTCTTCATGGCGACGTTCAGCTCGCCGATCGGCCCGAAGAAGTTGCCCTCCAGCCAGGTCGTCAGGAAGAGGGCCGTCAGCATCAGGATGAGGATCATCGCCGTCATCATAAACGCGAGAAAACGTCTGTGGATCAGCACCACCGCCCGCGTCAGGATGAACAGGCTCCCCTGTGCGCCGTCGGAGAAGGTGAAGTCCACCTGCCGCACCATTTTCTCAAGTACGTTGCTGTAGTAGGGAGGGGCGATCTCGTCCTCGCCGGTCCAGGCGGGCAGCAGCGCCAGCGTGTCCCCCGCCGCGGGGTCTCCCCCGGAGTAGTACAGTTCATTGCCCCTGCGGACCACGATGCCGGAATCCAGCTTGTCGATCCGGCCGCTCAGGGCCTCCAGATATTCCGGGTCCTCCAGCTTGCCCTCCGGGAGCTCCGCGATGATCTGCGCCGTGATCCCGTCGAGGGCCTCGCTGTTGCGCTCGCTCCCCGACAGCATCGTATATTCCTGGATCTTCCGGCTGTCGTCCGTGCGGGATACGAAGGTGCCGATCGCCCAGAACGCGACCGTGAACAGCACCGCCGGCACGATCAGCATGATCGAAAAGGCGATCGCCAGTCTCTGTCTGAAAGTCATGACTCTCTGCCGCTCCTTTGTTTCTGGCAGCCGCGCCCTGCCCCGGCCCCTGTGCGCGCCGGATCCGGGTGACTGCGGCTGTGATACTTTCTCATTATATCCGCCCCGGGCCGTAAAAGACAGTCAAAACAGGTTTTTTCACAGAAATGTCATGATTGTGTCCGGCGGAAACGTACGGAAAAAGAAACACCCGCAGCGGATTTTCATAATATCCTTCCGCCGCGGCGTGATGTAAAATGAAAGTATCACGACATACAGGGGGTGCATCATGAACACAGCGACGGACAGAGAGAAGCAGATGCGGCGCAAATATCTGAAGCTCCTGGCGGGGGATTTCCCCAACCGGCGGGCGGCTTTTGCCGAGATCATCAACCTGCAGGCGATCCTGAACCTGCCCAAAGGGACCGAGCATTTCCTGAGCGATCCGCACGGGGAGTACGAGGCCTTCGAGCACATTATCAACAACTGCTCCGGTGTCATCCGCGAGAAAGTCCACATGCTCTTCGGCAGCACCATGACCCCGGCCGAGGAGGCGCAGCTGTGCACGCTCATCTACTATCCGCGGGAGGAGCTCGACCGGATGCAGCAGCAGGGGATCCTGCACCGCGGCCGCTACAAGGAACTTCTGGGGCAGCTGATCGAGCTGACCACCTTCGTGTCGTCCAAATATACGAGGTCCAAGGTCCGCAAGGCGATGCCCGCGGAGTTCGCCTTCATCATCGATGAGCTCATGCACGCGCAGAAGGACGAGGACGACAACCGGTCCCGCTACCACTCCATGATCCTGGACTCCATCCTGGACACCGAGAGCGCGGACGAATTCATCATCGCCCTGTGCCAGCTGGCCAAGCGTCTGACCGTCGACCGCCTGCACATCCTTGGGGACATCTTCGACCGCGGCGAGCACGCGGACCGGATCATGGACCTGCTCATGAACTACCGCAACCGCCTGGACATCCAGTGGGGCAACCACGACATCCTGTGGATGGGCGCGGCCGCGGGCAATCTCTGCTGCATCCTCAACTGCATCAACAACAACGTGAAATACGGCAACTACGAGGTCCTGGAGAACGGGTACGGGATCAGCATGCGCGAGCTCGTGCTCTTCGCCGAGAAGACCTACCGCGAGAAGGACGGCATGGACCCCCTCAAGAAAGCGATCTCCGTCCTGATGTTCAAGCTGGAGGGGCAGCTCATCAAGCGCCATCCCGAATACGAGATGGACGCGCGCCTGCTCTTCGACAAGATCGACTGGGACGCCGGGACCGTGGAGATCGAGGGCTGCACCTATCCGATGAAGACCAGGGACTTTCCGACGGTAGACCGCAATGATCCGTACCGTCTGAGCGACGAGGAGGAGGTCGTGATGCGCGATCTGCGAAGCGCCTTCATGCACTCCGTGCGGCTGCGGGACCACATCGATTTCCTCTATTCCCACGGTTCGATGTATCTGTGTGTGAACGACAACCTCCTCTATCACGGCTGCATCCCGCTGGATGAGGACGGGAATTTCGAGCGCGTGATGTTCTGGGAGGAGCCCGTTCAGGGCCGGGCCTACCTCGACGCCGTCGACGCCGCCGCGAGACGCGCCTGGAGCGCGCATGAGCCCTCGAGCGTCGATTTCATGTGGTATCTGTGGGGCGGCATGAAGTCTCCCCTTTTCGGCCGGATCATCAAGACTTTTGAGCGCACCTACCTGACCGACGAGTCGACCTGGAAGGAGCCCCGCAACCCTTACTACACCTTCAACCGGGAGCGCCGCACGGCCCAGATGATCCTGCACGAGTTCGGCCTCTACAGCGAGCGCAGCCACATCATCAACGGCCACACACCGGTCAATGTAAAGAAAGGGGAGTCCCCGATCCGCGCGGACGGCAAGCTCTACGTCATCGACGGCGGCTTCTGCAAAGCCTACCAGAAGACGACCGGCATCGCCGGCTACACGCTGATCTTCAACTCCCACGGCCTGCGCCTCAAGACCCACCAGCCCTTCGTCAGCCACCGCAAGGCCCTCGAAGAGAACCTCGACATCGACTCCGCCACCGAAGTCGTCGAAGTCGAATCCCACCGCGTCATGGTCGCCGACACCGACGACGGCATCCTCATCCGCGACCGCATCGCCGACCTCCAGGAGCTCCTCGAGGCCTACCGCAGCGGCCTCCTGATCGAGTCCTGATGCTCACACAGTCAGCTCAGCTCACACAGGGGACGGTTCTCTGTGTGAGCTATACCACATACAGGCAGCCTGTATCCCCTGAACAGCCTTCCTGTATCCGTGAGTGCCACGATCGCTTCACGGAGATCCACTTAGACCTGCGCGGCACGCCTGCCGGGCAATGATCGAACTCGGCCCCTGCTCTGATGAGCAGGGGCCTCAGACATTGCGATCAACAGCCCCCGCGGCCCGAAGCCGCGGGTCCTGACCCGGCAGTCGCACTGCGCAGATCAGGTGGATCAGGCCGCTCGCTCAAAGTGTCTCTCACGGACACAGGATGGCTGTTCATGTGCATGGTTTGCAATATTGCGTCTGCGTATATTCTGAATAAAGACGAATTGACCTGTTTATAACAAAAATGCACTACATTGAAGGCTGATTTCCGAAAAGTAGTGCATTTTCTCAGTATGAGCACAACGGGAACCGACATCCCGTATCCGGGAGAGACACTTTTGAACAAGCGGGTTGACACACCTGATCTGGGCAAGGGATCTGACGGGTCAAATGCCGCAGCTTCGGGCTGCGGCATTTGTTGATCCCAATGTCTGAGGCAACCGTTCTTCAGAACGGGGGCCGAGTTGGATCATTGCCCGGCAGATCCCCTGCCCAGGTCTATGTGTGTCTCCGAGAAGTGATTCGTGGCTCTCCGGATACGGGACGGCGGTTCTTTCCTGTGCTCACACAGAGAACCGTCCCAATGTCATTAAGTTAAACAATATGGCAGTCCGAAGGTGATACGCTGGTGATGTGTGCCGCGTTATGCGAAAACCCCTCACATGCATGTCGCTTTCGCTTTCAAATGCAGATGCCCTGGATCAAAGCGAGCGCTGCACAGTGACTTTCGCTTTCAAATGAAAATGCCCAAGACAAAGCGAGTGCCGACCAGTGACTTTTCACTTTCAAATGATAGTTTTCCAGACAGAAGCGAGTGCCGAGCTCTGAAAATTCGCTTTTGAGAGAAGACTTAAGAGAGGAAAGCGAGTTAGTTATAGTAAACACTCGCTTTCTCATACCCGGAATTACTTTCAAAGTGAAACCGCACGTCCGGGACTCGCTTTCGTTTAAACAATTCCTATTGAAAAGCGAAAACTACGCTGAGAGAACCGAATCGAAACTTTTCCCACAGGATTCCGTAACGTGTCTCTTATCTAAATGACATTGGAACCGTCCCCCGCGTGAGGTGAGGTCCAGGTCTGTCATGCTGCGCAGGCCGGCGGCCAGGGTGGAGCCGTTGTGGAGGAGGGCCGAAGCGGCGGGCGGCAGGATGCCGAGGGCGCCGAGGGCGATGAGGCCCGCGTTGAAGGAGATGATGAAGCGGTAGTTGGTCCGGATCCTGTCCATGAGGGCCATGCTGATCCTGCGAAGGTACAGGATCTGATAGAGGCTGTCCGCGGCGATGGTGATGTCCGCCACTTCTCTGGCGATGGCGGCGCCGTCGCTGATCGCGACGCCGCAGTCCGCTTCCGAGAGGGCCGGCGTGTCGTTGACGCCGTCGCCGATCATGATGACTTTGCGCCCCCTGGCCCGCTCCTCGCGGACGAAAGCGGCCTTGTCCTCGGGCAGGACCTCCGCCCGGTAGTCATCGAGCGGCAGCATGCGGGCTACGGCGGCGGCTGTTTTCTCATTGTCGCCGGTCATCATGCAGACGTTGCTGATGCCCAGCCGGTGCAGCGCGTCGATGACCGCCGCCGCCTCCTCGCGGAGCGGATCGAAGACGCAGAGAACGGCTGCCAGCTCTCCGCCGATCGCCAGGTACAGGTGGGAGTAGGCGTCCGGGAGTGCCTCCAGCTTCTCCTCTTCGACCGCCGGGACCGTGCAGCCCTCGTCCTCAAAGATGAAGTGGCGGCTGCCGATCACGGTCTTCTGCCCTTCCACGCTGCTCGAGATCCCGTGCGCGACGACGTACTGGACCTCCGCGTGCATCTCCTCGTGCTCGATCCCCCGCTTCTTCGCCTCCTCGACGACGGCGTTCGCGATGGAGTGAGGGTAATGCTCCTCCAGGCAGGCCGCGATGCGCAGCATCTCCTCCTCGCTGCGGCCGCCGAAAGTGTCGATCCGCACGACCCGGGGCGTCGCGTGGGTCAGGGTCCCTGTTTTGTCGAAGACGACGGTGTCTGCCTCCGCGGCGGCCTCCAGGAATTTGCCGCCTTTGACGGTGATATCATAGGTGCCGGCCTGCCGGATCGCCGAGAGCACGGACAGCGGCATGGACAGCTTCAAAGCACAGGAAAAATCAACCATCAGGAACGACAGCGCCCTCGGGATATTCCTTGTGAACAGCCACATCAGAGCGGTTCCGGCGAGGGAGTAGGGGACCAGGCTGTCGGCCAGGTGGTAGGCGCGCGTCTCGGTGCCGGATTTGAGCTTCTCCGTCTCCTCGATCATGCGGACGATCTGGTCGTACTTGCCGCTCCCCGCGGTCTTCGTCACCTCGAGGAGGAGCTCGCCTTCCTCCACCACGGTGCCCGCGTAGACATACCCGCCTTCCGTCTTCACGACCGGCACCGACTCCCCGGTCATGGACGCCTGGTTGACCGTGCCTTCTCCGGCAACGACCTTCCCGTCCAGCGGGATGAGGCCCGCCGTGCGCACGACGATCCGGTCGCCCTCACGGACAGCGCGCACATCTGTGAGCACGTCTCCTTCTTCGGTGCGCTGCCAGACTTTCTCCACTTTCAGGGACATGGACCGGGCCAGGTCGCCCACGGATTTCCGATGGGTCCACTCCTCGAGCAGCTCGCCGGTCCGCAGGAGGAACATCACGGAAGAAGCCGTCCCGTAATCCCCGCGCAGGATCGACGCGGTGATCGCCGCGGCATCCAGTACGGAGACTTCCAGCTTCCCCCGGATCAGTGTGCGCAGGCCCGCCGCGATGAAAGGCAGGCTCCTCGCACAGGTCCAGATCCGCCGCAGCGGCAGCGGGAAGAAAAGGCTGCGGAACCCCTGCGCCAGGACCATCCGCACCAGTTTTTCCTCGTATTCCCGCGTCAGGGCGCGCCCGGTATCCTCGGGCACCAGCGCGCAAGCCCGCTCGTCCGCGTAGTCGAACTGCGCCAGGCTCTCGATCAGCGCCGCCCGGTTCTCCTCGCTGCGCCGGTAGCGGATGACCGCGTCGCCCGTCCTCTCATACACCTTCACTTCTGTCACGAACGCGATGTCGCGCAGGTAATACTCCAGAATGTCCGCCTGCACCATCGTCATGCGGCTCCGGACGATATGGATCCGCATCCGCGCGGATGATTCATGCAAGATCCTGCATCTCATGATGTCTGCTCCTTCACTGTCTGTCTCTGCCTGCTGAGAGAGCCGGACCGACCGCTGAAAAGTCTGCCTGCCCGTTGAAAAAAGCAGGCAGGTTCATCCCTGCCTGCTCCCGTGTCCTCCGGACCGTTTACTTCTGCGTTCTGGCTTCGTAAGCTTCCAGTTTCGCCCTGGCGTCCGCGATCTCGCGCTCCTCTTTCTTCCTGGCGCGCTCCTCGTTGATATCGTCCGCTTCCGCGTTGATATCATCGATGTTCTCCTTCAGGGTCGTGTATGTCTTCATGACGCAGTCGCCGCCTCGCTTGGCCGCTGCCGTCACATGCGTATAGACCGTCTTCGCGTCATCCGATTTCAGGATTGCGACGCCGGCTGTACCGAACAGCACGCCGCAAGCCCAGACACCAAATCTTCCAAGTCCGCTCATCTCTTCTCCTCCGTTTCCATCCGCAGCTATCCGGTGCCGCGGATCTTTCTGTATCTGTATTGTAGCGTGCAGGGCGCTTTTAGCACCAGATAATCTTTATTAGGACGGCCTAATCCGCCACGGGCACCTGCCCGCGCAGGTAGTCCCGGAGCAGCTCAAAGCTCTCCGTGCTGATCATGTGCTCGATCTGGCAGGCCTCTTCCTCCGCCGTCTCTTCCGCCACGCCGGCATTCGTGAGCAATTCCCGGAAAAACTCATGCTTCTCCAGCGTCCGCTCCGCGATCTCCCTGCCGCGCTCCGTCAGACGGATCTCCCCGGAGTCCTCCTTGGTGAGGAGTCCCTCCTCCTCCATCTTGCTGCATGCGACGCTCACGCTCGGCCTGGAGTATCCGATCTCCGCGGCGATATCCACTTCCCGGCACCACCCGCGTCTGCGGTTCAGGACCAGGATCGCTTCCAGGTAGTCCTCTCTCGATTTTCCGGGTGTCTTGCTGCTTCGACCCATCTTCGCCACGGATGCCTCTCTTCCCGGCCGCACCGGCCGTTCCTGTTAACTTTAACTAACAGTTTGAGATTAGCACCTCCTAACGGAAACGTCAAGGATTTACGTGGGGGACGGCTCTCCACGTAAATCCGGCGTGTGTATCGGTTGAACAGCCGCCCTGAAGACCGCCCTGCACAGGCAAGACGGGAACCGACATTTTTCCTGCCTTGCCGATTGCGGGGCTGTGGACGTGCCTCCACAGCCCCGCAATCGGCATTTTCTTGTCTTGCATGTATTCAGCTGTCTATCTGACTGTCGATTTTCTCTTCCGCACAGCTGGATAGACAG
>DFIR01000058.1:0-13262 GCA_002372815.1 Lachnospiraceae bacterium UBA3692 | reverse complement strand
GCACAGCTGGATAGACAGCTTCTTCTTTCTACCTGTCTATCCGGCTGTCTATCTTGCCTTCCGCACAGCTGGATAGACAGCTTCCTCATTCTACCTGTCTATCCGGCTGTCTATCTTGCCTTCCGCACAGCTGGATAGACAGCTTCCTCATTCTACCTGTCTATCCGGCTGTCTATTTTGCCTTCCGCACAGCCGGATAGACAGCGCAGAGGACCGCCCCCTGTGTGAGGTCAGCGTTTGGCCATACGCCAGACGCGGGTGCCGGTGCGGGCGAGGTCCTCGCGGGTGAGGGTGCCGTCGGCGAGGGCTTTCATGACGCTGTCCCAGTCGCCTTTGCCGCCGGGCATGAAGAGATCGCCGCCGGCGAGGATGGTCTGCACGGCATTCGCCGCCCGGTGTCTGCTGCCCTTCGCGATCATCATCGGGACGACCCAGTCTGTCATGACGATACCCTTGAAGCCCCATTCCGCGCGCAGGATGTCCATGGTGAGGTCGCGGCGCTCGGAGGTGTGCACGCCGTTGAGGAGATTGTAGGACGTCATGACTGCCATCGGCTGCGATTCCCTCACGCAGATCTCAAATCCGCGCAGGTAGATCTCCCGCATGGTGCGCTCGCTGACGCGGCTGTTGCTCGCAAGCCGGTTGGTCTCCTGATTGTTTGCGGCAAAATGCTTGATCGTCGTGCCGCAGCCGGGGTGCTTCTGCACGCCGTTTGTGATCGCTGCGGCCATTTTGCCGCTGATCAGCGGGTCCTCGGAGTAGTACTCGAAGTTCCGCCCGCAGCGGATGCTCCGGTGGATGTTGAGGGCGGGGGCCAGCCAGAGATCGACGCCGAAGTGCTCCATCTCCTCGCCCACGATGTCGCCGAAGCACAGCGCGGCTTCCGGGTTCCAGGTCTGCGCGATCGCGGTCCCGATCGGGATCGCCGTGCAGTACTGGGTGCGGATCTGCACGCCCTTTTTCGGTCTTCCGGCCATCAGCTTCATGAGGAGGCCCGCGCCGGGCGGCAGAAGATCCTCAAATCCCGCAGGGAGGGACGCTCCGATCGCCTTCGCGTTGCCCTTTTCGTCGAGATAGTACTCCTGGTTCAGCCGGAGGCCTGCCGGGCCGTCCGCCATGACGACCGGCTCGACGCCCCTGTCCGCAAGGACCCCTGTCGTCTGGCCCGCCGCGCCGGCGACCTTCGTGCTGGCGCTGCCGATGATGCTCGCCACCCCGGCCTTCGGGTCAAAACCGCCGATGGACAGGTACGCCAGCTCCTCGTCCGTGAGTGCCTCCACCGCGGGATCGACCGGCTCGGGCGCGTCATAGACCGTCTCTTCCGTGACGATCGCGCCGGGATCCGCGGTGAGGACCGGGATCCCCTCCGGAATCTGTGTGTCCCTGGCCTGCGGGACATAATCCGCAAATCCGGGATCGCCGAGCGCCTTGCGGACCTTCCGCACGCACACATCTTCCGGAAGCCGCACGACGGCGGCCGCCCCGGTCTCGGCGCTGCTGCTGCCCACACGGAGCACATAGTCCCCTTTCTCAAGGACAAAAGCCTGCGCCGCCGCATCATAGGACGCCAGATCCCGCAGATCGCAGGTGATCTGCACGGTCTCCGCCTCTCCCGCCTTCAGTTTCCGGGTCTTCCCGAAGCCCTTCAGCTCCTGATACGGCTTGTCGATCCGCCCCGCAGGCGCGGAGACGTACAGCTGCACCACTTCCTTGCCCGCGCGCTCCCCGATATTGCGGATCCCGCAGGAGACCGTGAGCTTCGTGCCGTCCAGCTCCGCCTGCACGCCGGTGCGCTCGAACTGCGTATAGGACAGCCCGTAGCCGAAGGGGAACAGCGGCCTGGCTCCGACCGTGTCAAAATATCTGTACCCCACATAGACGCCCTCGCCATAGCAGGTCTCATCCTTGTTGCCGAACTCGCCCCGCTGGCAGTAATCCTGCCAGGAGGCCCAGGTCGTGGTCAGTCTGCCGGAAGGGTTCACGAGCCCCAGCAGGATCCAGGCGAGTGCCGATCCCGTTTCCACGCCCAGCTGCGACAGGACCAGGATGTTCTTCACATCCATGACCGGCGAGAGGTCCACCGGGCCTCCGGTGTTCAGGACCAGCATGAACCGGCTGTATTTCTCATTGAGAGCGCGGATGTCGCGGATCTCCGTGTCCGTGAGCAGGATGTCCCCCTTCACGGGCAGACGGTCATTGCCCTCGCCGGAGATGCGCGCCAGCACATAGACCGCCGTATCGGTCTCCTCCCATCTTCCGCCGCAGTCCAGCGGCAGGTCATATTCCGGCTCCGGCATCACTGCGCCCATGCCGATGACCAGTGCTGCCGTGTGCTCCTTTCTCGCTCTCTCCCGGATCCCCCGGATAAAGGCCTTGTGCGCGTCCTTCCGGATCCTGTCATAGGCGTCCAGCCAGGATCGGGTGACGATCTCGAATCCTCTCTTCTCGAGGCCTCTTTCCACATTCACGGAAAAGCGGCTGTTCACATCCCCGCTGCCCGTACCGCCTTTGACGGTATGCCTCGCGCCGCTGCCGTACAGGGCGATCTTCCCGGCACTCCCGAGCGGGAAGTCCCCGTTGTTTTTCAGCAGAACAGTGCACTCCGCAAGATATCTGCGGATCTTCTTCAGATGACGGATCTCATATTCTTCCATGCTCTTATGTCTCCTTTTCCCAACTGACCGGACGGCATGTCTCTTTTTTTAATTATACTGACTCTCCGCACGGGGAACAACAGCGATCGCGCAGGGCGTGCGCAGGGGATCGCGCGCAGGGGACGGTTCTCTGCGCGCTCTGTATACAGTTATACACGGCGCGCAGAGAACCGTCCCCTGCGCGCTCTTGCATCTTTTCTATTCGCGATACATTCCGTATAATGAAGGACACGGAAATAGAGATTAAACTTCTTCAAGGAGGATCCATATGGACAAGATCGCCAGCTTCACCATCGACCACCTGCGCCTGGAACCGGGCATCTATGTATCCCGGAAAGACCGCGCCGGCGCAGAGATCATCACCACTTTCGACCTGCGCATGACCGCCCCGAACCGCGAGCCGGTCATGAATACCGCGGAAATGCACACGATCGAGCATCTCGGCGCCACGTTTCTCCGCAATCATCCGACGTGGAAGGACCGCATCCTTTACTTCGGCCCGATGGGCTGCCGCACAGGCTTCTACCTGCTGCTCGCCGGCGACCTGACCTCGGCGGAGATCGCGCCCCTGATCACGGAGATGTTCACGTTTATCGCCGGTTACGAAGGAGACATCCCGGGCGCGGCGCCGGAGGAGTGCGGCAACTGGCTCGACCAGAACCTGCCGATGGCCCGCTGGCTCGCCGCCAGGTACCTAAAGAACACCCTCGAAGGGATCGATCAGGCCCACCTGGTCTATCCGGAATAAAGCGGCATAAAGCATGGGAGGATCATCTGCTATGAAACTGGGAATCATCGGCGCCATGGAAGTGGAAGTGGCGCGCCTGAAAGAAAAAATGGAGATCGCCCGCGTCGTGAAGCGGGCCGGCATGGACTTCTATGACGGTTGCCTTGGCACTACCCCTGCCGTCGTCGTGCGCTGCGGTGTCGGCAAGGTCAACGCCGGCATCTGCACCCAGATCCTCGCGGACCTCTTCGAGGTCACGCACATCGTGAACACCGGCGTCGCCGGTTCCCTCGACGACCGCATCCGCATCGGGGATTTCGTCATCTCCACGGAGGCCTGCTACCACGACGTGGACGCGACCGGCTTCGGCTACGCGCCGGGAGAAGTCCCGCAGCTCGGCACCGCCGTCTTCGCGGCAGACGCGCAGCTCCGCGCCGCCGCCGCACAGGCGGTACAGGAAATGGCCCCCGGCGTGCAGCTCTTCGAAGGCCGCATCGTCTCCGGGGACCAGTTCATCAATGAACGTGTAAGAAAAGATGCCATCCGCCGCACCTTCGGCGGCCTCTGCACGGAAATGGAAGGCGCCGCGATCGCCCAGGCCGCCTATGTCAACGGCCTCCCTTTCGTGATCCTCCGCGCCATCTCCGACCAGGCGGACGAGGCCACCGCCGTGACTTACGACGTCTTCGAGGCGCAGGCCGCAGAGCACTGCGCCCTCGTCGCCGGGCGCATGGCACAGCTCCTCACCTCACACAGGGGACGGTTCTCTGTGTAAATCAGTCGCCTTTCTCCGTGACGATCAGGTCGAGGATCTTCTTCTCGTCGTAGCGGGACAGGACCAGGGCGCCGGCCAGGCAGATCACGGCGGCGACGATCGCCGCGAGGCGGTAGCCGGAGCCGGTCTCCACGCCGATGCTGGCGAAGGCCGTGAAGAGCAGCATGGAGATGCTCTGTCCCATCTTGAAGGCGAAAGTGCGGGCTGCGAAGAACATGCCTTCGCGGTTCTCGCCGGTAATATAGGAATCCGCTTCCGCGATATCCGCGACGATCGCCTGGGGCAGGATGCCCAGGATCGCCATCGGGAAGGCCGCCGCGCACACGATCACGACGCCCCATACCAGTCCGGAGATGCCCAGAAGGCCGGAGATGGACGTGACGGCATAGACGGTCGCGAGGCCGCAGAAGCCGATGAGGACCAGCTTCTTCTTGTTCATGCGGTGCGCGAGGTAGTTGACCGGCATGTAGCAGGCGAAAGACAGGAGCGTCATCGCCACATACAGGATGGTCGTGTAGGTCTCCGGCAGCTTCATCAGCTTGGTGATGAAGAACGGCAGGCCGGTCTGGAAGATCGTCAGCGCGATGAAGTAAAGGACATCGCTTCCCACGAAGACCCGGAAATCGCCGTTGCGGAACGTCTTGGTCAGCGAGGTGAAGGCGTCGTCATTCGAAGGTGCGGTGTGGACGTAGTCTTTTTCGTTGATCGTGAACGTAGGCACGAGCAGCGCGGCAAAACCGATCACCGACAGGATCAGGAACGTGATGCGCACGGCCATGATGCGTCCCAGGGAGGGTTCGAGGGCTCCCCAGATAAAAGGCGCCGCGTATCCCACCGCGCTTCCCAGAAGGAAGGTCACGGAGATATAGGTGGAGATGCTGATGCGCGTGTCCTGCGTCGACCCGAGCTCGGAGATCAGCGCGTTGTAGGGCGTGCAGTAGGTCGTCATGAAGAGGTAGAACAGCAGCAGCGTCACCAGCAGCCAGATGCCGTTGATGGCCGACACGCCGTTCACCGGTGCCCAGAACACCAGCACCGTCACCAGCGCGAACGGAAACGCGATCTTCTGCATGAAGGGAATACGCCGGCCCTTCGGGTTCTGCGAGCGGTCGGACATATTCGCGATCAGCGGATCCGTCACCGCGTCGAAGATCCTTCCCAGCGCGGCGATGCCGCCGATGATCGTCGCAATGCCCAGGACCACACGGCCCTGCGGGATGAAGAGCGTCTGCCCCTGCGCGATCTGCTCCGCGTCCGGCTGGTAGAAGTACACGAGCCAGTTCGTGATCAGCGCGGAGAGCAGCGACCACCCGAACTGCCCGATCGCGAAACACCACATTTTGCCTTTTGTCAGTTTTTTCATTGCTGTCCCCCTTGTTGTTATGACTCCTGTTTTACTGTGATCCCGTCAATAAGGATGTCCACCACCTGCTGCAGGCCTTCCTGGTAGCTGAGCTGCGCCTTCGTCAGCACGTCCTCCCGGAAGAAGCGCTCCAGTGTCGCCTCAAACATCGCCTTGAACAGCGGAATGCTGCACGGGCGGATCTTCCCCTCCTCCATGCCTTTCCTGAGCAGCGCTATCGTGGACTCCCAGTCGCTCTCGAGCCGCTCCTGCACCCTGGCGTAGACCTGCGGATGCCGCTGCTCGAGCTCATACAGTCTCCGGAGGTCCACCGACTGATAGATGTCCGGCATCGCCGCCATCAGCGCGCGAAGCTTCTCCACCGTGTCCAGGGACTCGTCCCCCATCACTTCCGCCTCGCTCCGCTTGATCGCGTCAAAACTGTAATCCGCCACCTGCAGCAGCAGGTCCTCCTTGTCCTCGAAGAGCTGGTACAAGGTCTTCTTGCTCATGCCGACCTCGGCTGCCAGGTCACTCATGGTGAAGTGAAGGCCCTTCTTCCGGAAGGCCTCAAAAGCCGCCTCCATGATCTGCTTCTGTGCTCTCTCTCTGTCCATCGTCTTCTCAAAACCCTTCCCCGGATTTCCGGAAACTAAATCCTTCGATCTGGTTTCCTCTATCGTACGCCCTGGTGCGGGGCCGCCGCAAGAAACCAATTTCACAAATCTGGTTTCCTGTCTTTGTGCAGTCTTTACACCTCCCTGCGAATTTGTTAAATTATTATTCATAGGGAGCAGTGCGCCTTTTCAAGGGGAAAAGGATCCTGTCCCCCACCAATATCGATCTGCGAAAAGGAGGATTTCCGCATTATGATGAAACTGGTTCTGATCAGACACGGCGAGAGCGAATGGAACAAGCTGAATCTGTTCACCGGCTGGACCGATGTAGACCTCAGCGACAAGGGCCGCGAAGAGGCGAAGGCTGCCGGTCAGCTCCTCAAGGCCGAAGGATATGATTTCGACGTCTGCTACACTTCCTATCTGAAGCGCGCCATCCACACCCTGAACTACGTTCTGGACGAGATGGACAGAGCATGGCTTCCCGTCATCAAGAGCTGGAAGCTCAACGAGCGTCACTACGGCGCCCTGCAGGGTCTCAACAAGTCCGAGACCGCTGAGAAGTACGGCGAGGAGCAGGTCAAGATCTGGCGCCGCAGCTTCGACATCACCCCTCCGGCCCTGACCCCCGACGACGAGCGCGCCGCCGGCAACCAGGCCATGTACAGGAACGTCGATCCCGCCGACCTTCCTCTGACCGAGTCCCTTGCCATCACCATCGAGCGCGCTGTCCCTTACTTCGAGGAAGTCATCAAGAAGGACATGCAGGCCGGCAAGCGCGTCGTGATCGCCGCGCACGGCAACTCTCTCCGCGCTCTCGTCAAATATTTTGACAACATCAGCGACGAGGACATCATCGGTGTCAACATCCCGACCGGCTCCCCGCTCGTGTACGAGTTCGACGACAATTTCAAGGCGATCAACCACTACTACCTCGGCGACCAGGAGGCCCTGAAGGCCAAGATGGCAGCCGTCGCCAACCAGGGCAAGGCGAAATGATCCGGAAGTGAAAATGAAACACCGCGCAGAGGACGGTCCTCTGCGCGGTGTTTTTTTTACTTCGATCCGGAACACTCAGTTCGGCGCGGACACCTTGGAATCCACGTGCATGCCCATGCCGGCGGTGTGCGCGGAGACCTCGGAGGCGAGATAGAGAACTGCGTTCGCGACTTCCTCGGGCTTGGCGTAGCGCTTGTCCATGGCGTAGGTGCCTGCGAGCATGGCCATCGCCTCTTCGTGGGTCATGGTGTCGCCGAAGAAATCCTTCTCGATGCGGAGCATCATGGGCGTATCCACCGGGCCGGGGCAGACATAATTGACGTGCACGCCCACCGGGCCGAGCTCCATCGCCACACACTTGGTGAGGCCGGCAACCGCATATTTCGAAGAAACATACGCGCTGTTGCCCGCTGTGGGCTCATAAGCTGCCGCAGAGGCGACGACGACGACGGCGCCGGACTTCTTCTCGATCAGCGTCGGCGCGGCATATTTCATAAGCAGCATGACAGAGAAAACATTCAGCATATAGGTCTGCTCGAACAGTTCCAGGGTCATATCCTGCACAGGGTGCGCTTTGCCCTCATATCCGGCATTCGGGACGACGATGTCGATCGTGCCGAACTTCTCTTTCGCGTTGTCCACAAACGCTTTAATCTCTTCTTCCTTGTTCATGTCGGCGACAAAACCGGCTACCTGTCCATCCGCCGCTTCGAGCTGCGGAAGCATGGCGTCGATCTTCTCCTGCCTCGTGGAAGAGAACGCGACCTTCGCGCCTTCCGCAAGGAAAGCCTTCACGATCGCCATCCCGATCCCGCCGGTACCGCCAGTGACAAGAACCACCTTATCCTTCAGTTTCAGATCCATTTGGTTGACTCCTCCTCGTTATAATGTTAACAAAAATTCTGCGGGATTTATGTTAGCATGACATAACTCTCCTGTCTACAGGAATTTTTCGCGCAGCAAGCGTGCAGGAGACGAGCGCGCAGGGGACGGTTCTCTGCGCGCTCCGCATACGTGTATACAAATCGCGCGGAGAACCGTCCCCTGCGCGCGATCGTCCCTGCACTGCGGCCCCTGCGCGCTTGCTGTAGCCTCCCGGTATCTTGCACTTTTCCTGGCTTTTCTGTATTCTTGATAACATGTCAGATACAAAGAATAAAAACAGAATCCACAAGGATATCACCGCATCCAACCTGTCGCTGATCCGCTACTTCCTGCAGGGGAGTATGCGGTATTTTGCGCTGAGCATGCTCTGCGCGTGCATGGTGTCGCTGTTCGATATGCTGTCCCCCCGGATCATCACGTTCACTGTGGACAGTGTCATCGGCACGCAGGCGCCGGATCTGCCGGCTCCGCTCCTCGCGTTCCTGGACGCGCACGGCGGGGTGCAGCTGCTGCGGGAGCAGTTCGGTCTCATCGCCTGCGCCGTGATCGCGGTCTCCCTCTGCGCCGCGCTCTTCCGGTACCTGTTCCGGTGGCTGAACGCGTATGCCTCCGAGCGCTTCGTCAAGCGGATGCGGGATGAGCTCTACGCCCACATCCAGAAGCTCCCCTACAAGTGGCACGCGGAGAACAGCACCGGCGACATCATCCAGCGCTGCACGTCCGACGTCGAGTCGATCAAGGTCTTTGTCTCGGAGCAGCTCACCAGCCTGGTGCGCGTGATCGTGCTGATCGTGCTGGCCGTTTTCTTCATGCTGCGGATCCATCCTTTCATGACCCTGCTCTCCTCCCTGTTCATCCCGGTGGTGGTGGGGTATTCGCTGTATTTTCACAGAAAGATCGGCAGCGCTTTTGAGCTGGCAGACACCGAGGAAGGCCGCCTGTCCGCCATCGCGCAGGAGAACCTGACCGGCGTCCGCGTCGTGCGAGCCTTCGGCCGGGAACGCTATGAGCGGGAGCGTTTTCACACACAGAACGAAAAATACACCGGCTACTGGATCCACCTGATGAAGATCCTGACCCTCAACTGGGTGACCGGCGACGTGATGACCGGGGTGCAGAACCTGCTGGTCGTCGTCCTCGGCGCCTGGTTCTGCGTGCACGGGGAGATCACCGCGGGACAGTTCATCGCGTTCGTCTCCTACAACGCGATGCTGATCTGGCCCGTGCGCTCCCTCGGCCGCGTCATCTCCGAGCTGAGCAAAGCGGGCATCTCCCTCGAGCGTCTGCGCTACATCATGCGCGCGCAGCCGGAACGGGACGTCCCCGGCGCCCTCACTCCGCCCATGGACCGCGACATTGCTTTCGAGCACGTCTCTTTCTCCTACGAGAACGACGGTGTCCGGACGCCGGTCCTGGAAGATGTCACTTTCACGATCCCCGCGGGCACGACCGTCGGCATCCTCGGTGCGACCGGCAGCGGCAAGTCCACCCTGCTCTACCTGCTCGAGCGCCTCTATGCGCTGGACGCGCCTTCCGCAGAGGAAGCTACCGTGGAGAAGACCCACGGGGAGAATTCCTCCGCCGCCGACAGCGGCGGCACCCGCTCCGGCGGCCGCATCACCATCGGCGGCGTGGACGTCCGGGACATCCGGGCCTCCTGGCTGCGCACCAATATCGGCATGGTCCTGCAGGAGCCGTTCCTTTTCTCCCGTTCTCTGGAGGAGAATATCCGGATCGCCGCCGAAGACGCGGACGAGAACGAGATCCGGGCCGCCAGCCGCATCGCGGACCTGGAGGAGACGATCGACCGCTTCCCGCAGGGCTACGCGACCTTCGTCGGGGAGCGCGGCGTAACGCTTTCGGGCGGCCAGAAGCAGCGGACCGCGATCGCCCAGATGCTGATCCGCCGGCCGCCGGTCATGGTCTTCGATGACTCCCTGTCCGCCGTCGACGCGGAGACGGACGCCCGGATCCGGGCGCAGCTGCGCAGCAGCACCGGCAGTTCCACCGTGATCCTGGTCGCGCACCGGGTCACGACGCTCATGCACGCCGATAACATCCTGGTCCTCGACCACGGGCGGATCGCCGAACAGGGCACCCACAAGCAGCTCCTGGCGCGCGGCGGCATCTACCGGCGCGTACACGATCTCCAGCTGGGGGCCGGTGCGGAAGCGCCTTCCGCGCAGGAACCCGGAACATCTGCGCAGACCGCAGAACAGCAGAAAGGAGGCCCCCATGAAGCATAAATTCTTCGGGATCCCCCTCCTCTTCCCCTACCTGAAAAAATACCGCGCCACCATCGCCTTCATGGTCTCCCTGGCCGTCCTGTGCAGCATGATCGACGCGATCTATCCGCTCTTCACGCGCTACGCGCTGGACCACTTTGTGGCGGAGGGCACGCTCGAAGGTCTGCCTGTCTTCATCTTCCTGTACCTGGCGGTCCTGGCTTTCCAGTGCGTGATCAACTACCGCAGCATGCTGGACTCCGGCAAGGTGGAGATGTCCGTGGACCGCGACCTGCGCAGCGCTGCTTTCGATCACCTGCAGACGCTCTCTTTCTCCTATTTCAACCAGAACAGTGTGGGCTACATCCACGCGCGCGTCATGAGCGACACCGGCAAGATCGGCGAAGCCGTCTCCTGGCGCATGATGGACTGCGTCTGGAACGGCGCCTACATCCTGTTCGCGCTGATCGTCATGCTGGTGACGGACCTGCGCCTGGCCCTCGCGATCATCGCCCTCATGGCGGCGGCGGGGCTGCTGATCTCCTTCTTCCAGAAGAGGCTCGTGACGCTGAACCGGAAGATCCGCGAGATCAACTCGACGATCACCGGGGACTTCAACGAGGGGATCACCGGCGCCCGCGCGATCCGGCTCCTCGTCGTGGAAGACCGCATGCAGCGGGACTTCGAGCGGGACACCGAGCACATGCGCAGCACCAGCGTCCACGCCGTCCACTACTCGGCGATGTTTACGGCCACCGTGACCCTCCTGTCCTCCTTCGCGCTCGCCGTCGTCCTCTGGCAGGGCGGACAGCTCTCCCGCGAAGGGATCCTGCAGATCGGCACGCTCAGCGTCTTCGTCAACTACGCCGTCAACATGATCGAGCCGCTGCAGATGATCATCCAGAACTTCGCCTCCTTCGTGCAGATCCAGGTCAACATCGAGCGCCTGACGAACCTGCTCGCGGAGCAGTCCGACGTTGCCGACACCCCTGCAGTGATCGAAAAATACGGCGACACCTTCTCCCCGAAGCGCGAGAACTGGGAGCCGCTCCACGGCGACATCGAGTTCCGGGACGTCACCTTCCGCTACCCGGACGGGGAGGAAAATGTCCTCGAACACTTCAACCTCAAGGTCCCGCACGGCACGAACATCGCCATCGTCGGAGAGACCGGCGCCGGCAAATCCACGCTGGTGAACCTCGTCTGCCGTTTCTACGAGCCCACGGAGGGGCAGCTCCTGATCGACGGCCGGGACGCGCGCGAGCGCTCCCAGCTCTGGCTCCACGAGAACCTCGGCTACGTCCTGCAGTCGCCGCATCTCTTCTCCGGCAGTGTCCGTGAGAACCTGCGCTACGGCCGGCCGGACGCCACCGATGAGCAGATCATGGAGGCCCTGCGCCTCGTCAGCGCGGACGGCATCGTCGCCCGCATGGAACACGGCCTCGACAGCGAAGTCGGTGAGGGCGGCAGCCTCCTCTCCACCGGCGAGAAGCAGCTCCTCTCCTTCGCGCGCGCCCTCCTTGCGGACCCGAAGCTCCTGATCCTCGACGAAGCGACCTCCTCCATCGACACCATCACGGAGAAAGCGATCCAGAACGCCATCTCCGTCGTCACCAGGGGCCGCACCTGCTTCGTCGTCGCCCACCGCCTCTCCACGATCGTCTCCTCCGACCTCATCCTGGTCGTCCGCGACGGACGCATCGTCGAGCAGGGTACCCACGCCGAGCTCCTCGCAAAGCGCGGCTACTACCACCGTCTCTACACCCAGCAAGTCACCGCCTAGGCCTCACACAGGGGACGGTTCTCTGTGTGACAGCCGGGCTGAACAGGAAAAAAATGCAGATACTTCGCGGGCCGCACAGGGGACAGTCCTCTGTGCGGCCCGTATAGCATAAAGGCAGCCTGCGTCCATTCGTTCCACGATCACTTCGCGGAGCTACACTTGATCCGGCCGGCACGCCTGCCGGGCAATGTCCCAACTCGCGTCTCGCTCTGATGAGCGATCCGCTCAGACAGTAGGACAACACAAGCCGCAGCCCGAAGCTGCGTCTTGTGACCCGTCAGGCGCACTGGCCGGATCAAGTGTATCAACCCGCTCGTTCAAAGTGGGGCGAATGGATGCAGGCTGTCTTTATGTGCTGTGGATCACGCCGGGGAAGGTTCCTGTCATGGCGTCCGGACGTGATGGCGAGGTACGAGGACGCTTTGTGGACGTTCAAGGCTATATTCCGTCCCACTTCCGTACATCCCACCCTCGGCTTACTCTGATGAACGTTTTGTGGACGCTCAAGGCTCTATTCCGTCCCGCTTCCGTACATCCCACCCCTGGCTTCCTCTGACGAACGCTCCGCGGGCTGCAATGCACATAAGAAGAACTTTTCTTGTGCAATGACCTAAGCATCGGCAACATGCACGCAAGGACCGTCCGTGTCCGAATCGTGCATGTTGAAGGTAATGCCATACAGATCAACATCGCCGCCAGGACAGGTTCTCCGCGTGAGCACAACAGGAACCGTCGTCCCATATCCGGGAGAGACACTTTTGAACGAGCGGTTTGATGTACCTGATCTGCGCAGTGGATCTGCCGGGTCAAAACCCGCGGCTTCGGGCTGCGGATTTTGTTGACCCAATGTCTGAGGCCCCCGCCATCAGAGCGGGGGCCGAGTTGGTCATTGCCCGGCAGATGCGCCGCGCAGGTCTATGTACATCTCCGAGAAGTGAACCGTGGCTCTCACGGATATGGGAGGTCGGTTCCTGCCGGTGCTCACACAGAGAACCGTCCCAATGTCATTTAGATAAGCGACACTTTGCGGAATCCAGTGGGAAAAGGATCGATTCGGTTCTCTCAGCGTAGTTTTCGCTTTTCAATAGGAATTGTTTAAACGAAAGCGAGTTCCGGACGTGCGGTTTCACTTTGAAAGTAATTCCGGATATGAGAAAGCGAGTGTTTATTATAGCTAACTCGCTTTCCTTTCTTAAGTCTTCTCTCAAAAGCGAATTTTCAGTGCTCGGAACTCGCTTCTGTCTGGAAAACTATC
>DFIR01000036.1 GCA_002372815.1 Lachnospiraceae bacterium UBA3692 | reverse complement strand
CACCTCAATCGATCATTCGATCGCGATCAGCTTCTTTTCCGGAAGCTTTTTCTCTTCCTTTTTAGGAACCTGGACCTGCAGCACGCCATCCTTGAAGGCTGCCTTTACGTCCTCTTCTGTCAGGGATTCACCGACAAAAAAGCTTCTCTGCATGGATCCGATGTATCGCTCATGACGAATGAATTTGCCTTCCTTTTTCTCTTCGTTGTTGAGCTTCTTTTCCGCCTTTACTGTCAGATAGCCGTCATGAAGCTCCAGGCCAATGTCCTCTTTGTTGAAGCCGGGCAGATCCACATCGAGTTCGAAGTGATCATCGAGTTCTCTTACGTCCGTTCTCATCACTCTGTCTGCATGACGTCCGTAAAGCTTGCGGTCTGCTCTGTCAAGGCTCCTGAAATCTGGGAACTGAAACCAATCATCGAAAAGATTTTCTCCAAATACGCTGGGTAGTAACATGATATTTCCTCCTTTTATAGTCAGGCAGCGGATCCGATATCTGTTGGAATGTCAGGTTTCCTTTGCACCTGCTGTTCACATATCTCGTTGTTTCGCGCCTCTGTATCATTTGTTCTATAGTATATATAACACTAAAATTAGCACTCGTCAAGTGCGAGTGCTAATTATTTTTTAAAATTTTTTTTCGGATTGCAGTCGAAATGTAACTCGCCGTCGGCAAAAGGCAGCCTCATGATATCCGCCGCCTGCACCTTCACGTTCGGAAGGGAAGCCCCAGTCAGCCATTTTGGCATGCCCGGAATTCATGCCGCGCAGCATCACTTTCCCAAGAAAGCCTTCCGGTTTGCGTGTCTGACTCACATAATCTTTGAACAGTCCCATGGCGGTCTTCGGTCAACATGGGCATAATTATAACCCCGGAAACCATCACGCTTCAATGGTTTCCGGGGATGTGCTGTTCCGGGCACGGCAGCCCTGCCGTGTTTAACTGTTCTGCTTGCGCCACTCCCGCGGGCTCATGTGAAAGGAGGCCTTAAAGGCTCTCGAGAAATGCAGCTGGTCCGGATAGCCGATAGCATGGCTGATCTCTCTGATCGGAGAGCGCGTATGCTTCAGCAGGTTGCAGGCTTGCGACATCCTGTACCGGAGAAGGTACTGCTGCGGGGTCACGCCCATGACTTCTTTGAAGATCTTCGAGAAGTAGCTGCGGTTCAGCCCGCAGACAGATGCGATTTCACTGACGGACAGGTCTTTGGAATAGTATCTTTCTATGTAGCTGACAGCGCTGCTGATATAGTGATCCTTCACACGATCCTTGGCCTTGACTCTCTTGTCCGCGCCTGAACGCAGGAGCACATCCAGAAACAGGAATGTGTAGCCTATGAGATTATAGGCGCTATCATTATGGTTTTTGATCAGTGTTTCCAGAATCCCCTGCATGTCGCTTCTGTCTGCGTCCGTATCAGGCACCCAGACCGGATGATCCTGATCGAGCCCTGCAGCGATCAGCGGCTTGCTGATACTAGAGCCGTCGAATTCCAGCCACATATATTCCCACGGGTCGTCCTGATCCGCGCAGTAGGTATTGATCTGCTGCGGGACGATCAGAAATCCTTCTCCCGCGTGGATCGTGTAGGTATGCACTATGCCGGTCCTGTCCGTGGAGAGCAGCTTACCGGTCCCGGAAACGATATAATGAAACAGATAGTGATTCCTGATTGCCGGACCATACGAATGCTGCGCGTTGCATTGCTCCCTGCCAAACTGAAAGATATTGACATCGATAAACTGCCCGAACTGGAGATATTTGATCTCCGCTTCCCGTTCCTCGATCACACGATGAAACTGGTATGCGATCTGTTTCATAGCTGAAGACTCCTTTATCGGATCCCCTTAAGAGAGCGGTTCCGTCACCCTGAGAAACATGTTTCTGAATATCCTGCTGTGACGAATAAAATGCCAATATCGATACATTGCGATTGCATATGTCTATATTTTCGTTCTTATATCCATATCTGTTAATTTCGCATTATATCCCTATGATTTCTGAAAACAGCAAAAGACCGGGACACAGCCCCACTGTGCCCCGGCTATAGCCAGATCCCGGAAATATCCCGCTAATCTTCTGGATGTCCGGTTAGTTTTCACTGTCTGACAAGAATACGGATCCTGGCGCCTCCCTCGGGAACAGCGACCTGTATGATCTGCGGATCAGTGGATCCGGAAGTGAATTCCTCCGTGCCCGCTCCCTCGATCTGCACACATACAGAACAGTCACGTATCTCCATAATGCATGTGCCCCCGCAGACAGCCTCCAAGGACACATTGTCGCCTTCTCTCCTGACCCCGGTCACGCCTGCAGCGGGAATATATTTATCCCCTATGCCGATCACCGTCACCTTCTCGCCGCGATCCGGGATCAAGGTATATATACCGGCCCCGCCGTCCTGCAGGTCAAAGCAATAGGGGACCCTCTCTGTGATCCTATCCACTTTCTGCGCGCGCCAGTCATAGATCCAGCCTGTCCCGGCTCTTCCTTCGGGAAAATCCTTGAGGTCTATACAGCCTGCTGCGATCCCCTCTCCCTGTTCCAGGTCGAAAGCCGCTACGCAGACCGCATCCCCGCAGGTGTTGAACAGTTTCAGGACCCGCTTTCTCTCCGTAAGACAGTCCAGGGTCGGCCTTCCGATCCCGTCACAGCGCAGTACATCCGCCGCGTCGCCCACTGCGGGCGCAAGCAGAGCGGGATCCGTCCTGCCGATGCCGTCGCTGGTGTACAGCGGTCCACCGCTGATCATACGCAGCAGCACACCGGGGAGGGCCTGCGGATGGGAGGACCAGAACATATCCCAGTCCCCGTAATACAGTTCCCCGTGCAGGATGCTCGCATACGCATTCTGTCCTGCGTGTTCCGGAAAACTCCCCAGTTCTCTGGGCAGATAATCGTCACTGGTCCTGGAGAGCGCACTGTACGTTCGCGCCCAGATATTCTCCGGTCCCATGCCCATGCAGTTGATCAGATTGCCTCTGAAATGCAGAAAAGCGGAAGCTTCCATCCCCTCGTATACCTGCCTGAGCGCCTCCATGCAGTCCGCCTGGCCGGCCACCATATCCTGGAAAGAGCTCTGCCCGTCGATCTTGACGAAATCGATCCCTTCTTTTCGGAGCCTTCCATGCCAGCTGCTCCAGAAAGCAAAAGAGGAAGCCGCATCCGGCCTGTAAGAGAGTTCTCCGTTCCCGTACTTCTGCAGGTACGGCGCTGCTTCTCTGTGCGCCTCCGACCCGGGCCTGATCCCGTGCCAATAGCCCTTGACGGCCTGCCAGACGCCGACGTGACGCACGTGATACTTCTCCTTCAGGATGCGCACAGTCTGCGCCAGTCCTCCGGGAAAACGCTCCGGATCAGCGCCAAATCCCGTCAGCGTCTCACTCTCCTGATCCGTCTGCGACCACCCGTCGTCAATGAGCACCCAGTCGACAGGATGTCCTTTGGAGCGCAGCTCCTCCATTTTGTCCACAAGAAGCTTCTCGCTGACAGACCGTCCCATGGAGTCCCAGGAGCACCATCCTTCCCCTGCAAATACAGAGGGATAGGTCTTCTTTTCACGCAGCAGCACGTCTCCGCCGGAATAGGTCTGTATGGCGCGGACACATTTTCCCACCGCGTCATACGGATCCTTTCCGCAGCTCCGCAGAAGCAACAGGCCGGACAGGCGATCGTGATTCGTGACGGAAGTACTGACCGACAGGCGCAGGCCGTGGTCCGTGCCGGACAGGTCCGCGCGCGTCATTCTGTCGCAATAGCAGACAAAGACCTCATATTCGCTGTCTCTTCTCAGGATGAGCAGTTGGGTCCTCCCGGGAACCTCCCCCGCCGCATTGCCCCAGGAAGGCCGCATCCACCAGATCTTGTGCTGGTATAAGGCCAGGTGCGACGCATAGTCCGCAGTATCCAGTTCCAGTTCGACGGCACAGGGGTTTGCGAAGACCGGATTGTAATCGAATGTGCCGATCATCGGGACCGCCGCTTCCAGCATGAGAGCCGAGGCACCGCTGTAAGACTCCCACCTGAGCCGGATCTCTGTGCCTTCTCCCGAAGCTGTCCATCCGTTTTCTGTCTGCTGCAGAGCCGGACGGACTTCCTGCCCGCGGCTGAGGTGTACGTTGATCCCGGTCAATACAGGCATCCGGTCTGCTGTATAGATGTTTCCGTCATCTTCCTGTCTCATCAGGCTGATCTCCTTTCATGCCTTCATTCTGCTCAGCAGGCGTATCCTCTTCAGGTTCGGACAGAATCTCCTCCTCGACCTCAGGAGCCGGTTCCAGTCTTCTGAAGACCGGGTCGTACAGCGCCGCACAGGCATAAACGGAGGAAGAAAAACCCATGATCACCACGATCGGCAGCAGCTTCGGTATTCCCAGCAGAATAACAACGGGGATCGCTGTAAGGACGAGCATGCACAGTGTCCTCGGCAGAGCACTGATCATCAGGATGGCCGCATTCCGGATCGTATTGCGCAGCGGATTCTCGAACCTCGCCTGCAGAGGGAACGCGTACAGTCCGATCGCCAGAACTGCCGCCGCATCCGCTATCAGGATATAATGAATGAAGACCGGATAAGCCACGCCCGTCCTCGAAAGCAGCTTCATGTCAATACCCACGATCAGGAAAACGACCATCATGATCAGCCAGATCAGGGTGGACTGACGGAAATTCGTGCGGAAGGACCTGAAGAAATCCCTGGCCACATAGCCTTCTTCCTCACGGAGCATCCGCAGACATACATAATGCAGGGCTGTCCATGCCGCTCCGATCGTCACGACCGGGATGCTGCATACGATGAAGAGCAGGTTCAGGATGATCAGGTTCCCGATCCTTGTCAGGATCGTCATCAACGGGCTGTCCAGGCTGAAAAAATGGTTCAGATTCATCTTTGCATACCCTTTTGTATATGGATGATTCAGACCGTCTCCCGAACCAGGGGACGGTCTGTACCAACTTTACTATATACGATCGCAAGTCTGATTATAACCACCCGCGCAGGCATAATCAATGCGATTTCCGAACAGGTCGCTTCAGGGCATAAAAAGCGACTTTATAGTATACGGAATCTACCAGATAGATCCCGATCGCGATCCGCGTGAAGGAACCCTTCTGCTCGATGCCGTTGATCCGCGCCGAGAGCTTCTTGCCGGCGTCCATGAGGCGGGCAAAGATCAGGTTGTCCTTCCACCATACAAAGAAGCCCGCGGATTTCTCCACGGGCAACTCTCTCACGGGGTCTGTCTGAGCCTCCTCACTCTTCCATCAAGCCCCAGTTCGTGTACTCCATGCTGGTGATATGATACAGTTCATTTTCCGCAAAAACAGAGACCGCCAGCGAGTGCGCCCCGCTTTCGTCGCACCAGAGATACATGGCGCTTGTGTAATCTTCGCTGACTGTGCCTCGGATCTCGTAAGGCTCTCCGAGGATCGCAATAATGTCCTCGGCTGTGGAATCATTCCAGCTGATCCCATTAGAGAAAATGATCCCCTCCTCATCCGTGCAGCCCGTGAGGATACAGTCTTCAATTGCGGCAGGTGCGTCAGACGGATTGCCGATCATATAGGAAAGCTGTCCGCCCTCCTTCGCGTAATACCCCGTGACGACGTGTCCCCAGGCACCAGCATCCAGCATCTCCGGATCGTTCTTGGCCTCGTGCCCATTGTTTGAGTACTGTTTGACACGCTCTATTTCCGTGACGCCCATTTCGCCGAAAGTCGATACTCCGAGCGTGACAGCCCTGTCCATAACGGAATATGAATCAAACCCGGCAAAAGCCGCCGGATCACTGTAAGGTCCGTGCTCCTCTTCAGGTTCCTGCGCCGGTTCCTCTGCAGATACTGTTTCGGCGGTTTCCGTTGTTTCCACCGCAGCTGTCTCTGTCACCTGTTCTGTCCCGGCTTCAGCCTGTTCTTCCGCTGCAGCTGCTTCTGTTTCCGGGGTGCTCTCTTCCACTGCTTCTTTTTCTGCTGATGAGTCCGTGCCTGACGCGCTGCTTCCGCACGCAGCTAAACACGCCGCCATTGTGACCGCAAGAATGGTAGCAAATAGTTTTTTCATGATGTCTCCTCCCTGATGTATATGATCCCTGCCTGCAGTATATTATTTTGATTCCTGCCCGCAGTCCGTCTCACGATCCATTTTAACAGACGCTGGGGAAATGATGCTCAAGTTTTTCAATCATTTACCTCCTGTTATTTTCTATGCCTATATTCTGCATCAGATACCTGTCCATAATCTCCCCTTGATCCTGAAAATGGGTTGAAAAAGAGCCCACTGGATGGTTTCCGTGGGCTGGCTGAATACTGGATCCCTTTGTGTTTTACAAGGTCTCCTTTTCTGACCCTGTTAAAAGCTGTTTTTGTCAGTTCTTCAAATACCCGGTGCCAAAATTCCACGCCTGCCTGTAAGGCATTACATCTCCTCTCTGCCCAGCTGAAGGAAAGCAGTCCGGATCACGAAAAATGCTGCGACTGCGACGAGGAAGTCAGCGATGGGGCCGGCGAGAAGGACCCCGTCGATCCCGAGACGGCGGGGAAGGATCAGCAGCAGGATGATGAGGACCAGTTGCTTGGAGAGTGAGATGATGATGCCGTTCCTCGGTTTTTTGATAGAGACCATCGCATTCATGGAGACCGGCAGGACCCCTGCCAGAACGACGAGCAGCATGAACTCGTGCATGTAGCGGATCGCAAAGGCTTCATAGCCTCCGGCACTGCTGCCGAACAGCTGCAGGATCTGGTGTGGGAACAGCCAGAAACAGGCTGTTTCTATGGCACCGATCACGAACGCATAGCGAAAGATGAGATACGCGGTCTGTTTCACCCTCTCATAGTTGCGGGCGCCGAAGTTGAAACCCATGATCGGCTGTCCGCCGATACTGCAGCCGATGATCGTGGAATAGAACAGGAAATTGACCTTGGTGACAACACCAGCGGCCGCCAGTGCTTCACTTCCCCCATATTCAGACAGAGAACCATAATAGCTGAGGGAGCTGTTCAGGACCAGGTTCATGACCAGCATAGCTGCCTGATTGAGGCTTCCCGCTGCTCCGATCGACATGATCTGCTGCAGTTTGGCGGAGTTCACGGCAAAATGCCTTCTCTCAAGCCGGCCGGTATGGAACTGCAGCAGGTATGCCGCCACGAGGACCGCGGAGAGGACCTGGCCGAGGACTGTCGCGATCGCAGCGCCGGCGATCCCCATATTCAGAGGGAACAGGAACAGATAATCCAGGATAAAGTTCAGGGCAACACCGGACAGGGAACACACCAGTGCGTAGCGCGGGCTGCCATCAGAGCGGATCAGAAGGGTACCGCCCGAGGTGAGGGCCAGAAAAGGAAATCCCGGCGCGATCAGGCGCATGTACGTCCGCGCATAAGGGAAGACCTGTTCAGTAGCGCCGAAAAGGCGCACGAAGCTGCCGGTGAACAGAAGGACTATCGCAGCTGTAAAGAGGCCTTCCGCCAGCAGCATCGTGATGCCCGCGCCTGCGAACCCAAGCGCCTCGTCCTTGTTCCCGCGGCCGTTGGAGACATTGAAATTCACGGAGGAGCCATTGCTGAACAGGATCGTCAGCGCTCCGCACAGGAAGGTCAGAGGGTATGCGACCGTAGTTGCAGCATTTCCGAGAAAACCGATCCTCTGCCCGATAAAGATCTGATCCACCATGTTGTAGAGGGAAGCGATCAGGGTACTGATAATGCTGGGTATCGCATACTGGATCAGGAGGGACCCGACAGGGGCAGTCCCCAACGGATTGGCAGACGCAGAAGGTCTACTGTCTCGCATTGTATGCACCCGGCTCCTTTCCGCATCATCTGATGATGCCACGACATATGTCCTCAATACCTCCACCCTACCACACTTCCGCCCTCTTTTCCACCAACTGAAAAACCTGCAGGCGGTGGTTCCGCCTGCAGGCAGCTAAACAAGAGCACCGTATATTCAATTCGCTGTGGACCAGACTTCTTGCTCTATGATCATCGCAGCACACCCGGCCGGATCGGAAGCATCATAGACAAAAGTGCTTTCCAGAATCCATTCTCTTCATTTGCGAACAGGATCACAGCCTTTTCGCCCTCCCACTCATAATCCACTTAGTTGATATGACAACCTAATTCCGAATTGCTCGCATACTAATCGTATTGCCCGTACATTTTGTGGAAACTCTGCAGGACGATCGTCGGGAAACAGAGGATGCCCCTTGACAGATATATCGCACTGCGATATTATATGTACATCGAAGTGCGATATATCGCAGTGAAATATAAGGAGACAGAGATGGATGCACACATTCGGAAAGTGTATGTCCCGATGACAGAGACGGGGTTCTATATCCTGCTGTGCCTCAGGGAACCGAACCACGGCTACGGAGTCGTCCAGAAGGTCCGGGAGATGACGGAGGGAGAGATCGTCCTTGCACCGGGAACGATGTACGGGAGCCTCTCCAAGATGGAGAAGGACGGACTGATCCGCTTCGTCCGCGAAGAGGAGAAGAGGAAGATCTATTCGATCACGGATCTGGGAAACGAAGTCCTTCACCTGGAGATGAAGAGGATAGAGCGGCTCTATAAGAACATGAAGGAGATGAGATGATGGTAAACACGAAGACCGTCTTTAAATTTTTCACGATCCCTCAGTACCAGCAGGAGGAGGAGTATCTGAGCGCCATGCATGAGAAAGGGTGGCAGTTCACAGATGTGACGTTTCCGGGATTCTATCACTTCAGGAAATGCGTACCCGGGCAGGCCGCTTACAGGCTGGACTACAACCAGGAGGGGAGAAGGAACAAGGCTGAGTATATCCAGATGTTTTCGGACTGCGGATGGGAGTATCTCTGCGACTTTGTGGGATACAGTTATTTCCGGAAAGAAGGGGCGCAGGGAGAGGAGAGAGAAGAGATCTTCTGTGACGATGCCTCCCGGTTGGACATGATGAGGCGGGTATTCAGGGGAAGGATCCTTCCTCTGATCGTCCTGTTCGCACTAGTGATCTGTCCCCAGCTGTTTATGAATACAGTGAGCTACGGCGGGGGAGATATCGTTCAGGATGTCCTGTCTTTCACGTTCCTCGGGCTGGCAGTGCTGTATCTGGCGATCTTTACGCTGACGGCTGTACACTTCTTTCAATATGAGAAACGGGTAACAGGGGACAGCCCGATGGTCCGGATCAAGTACGCAGGTGTATTTGCCCTCATCGTCGTGCTGGCCGCCGGCATGGGCGTGTTCTTCTGGTCGTCGGGCCGTTCCGCTTACGCGGTGAGGGAGAATGATACCGGCTATGTTGTGGAAGCGGAAAGACTGAACACTTCGGTGGCCAGAGAGTATGATTTGAAACAGGGAGATACCGTCGAGTTCCATATCACGGAGCTCGAGAGGGGACGTCTTCATCTGAGCCTTGCGGAGAGCGGAAAGGATCCGGTGTTCTTCGGCGATTTTTACGATACCGGCGATCACACGGTCGGAATACAGAGTGACGGGCATTACCGGATCGAAATAGCAGGGAAGAAGGCCGAGGGGACTTTTGAAGCAGTGATCAGATAGGAACATGCCCGGCCGGATCGGAAGCATCATAGACAAAAATGCTTTCCGGCGCACCGTCGATGGCGTGATCGACGCCCGCAGTTATACCCGCCTGTTCCAAATGCTCCAAAGCACTCAGGAGATCCTATACCTGCAGATCCAGATCTACAGCGCTAACGTTTCCAGATCATCAGGAATAAACAGGTTCCCGTGATAATACTGAGATCCAAGCGGTACAGCTCCGATCGAAAGATATTCTGAGAACTGCTTGTCTCCTTCCCCCGGAGCTCCATATGTCACTCTGCTCATGATACCCTGCTCATCATAGGTATATGCCATTTCATAACTCACTTCGCCCTGATTCATGGCCTGCGACAGAAGTAATTCCGAAATATACTTTCACTGGATAGCTGTATGTAAATGGATTCACCAGAAAAGCTCCTTTACCATTCATAACCCGGCTTCAGCAAGCCGATCAGAGTCGCGTCATGTTGTTCGTTCAGATAAGGTACGCGATCCAATACCATTACCACGCCGTTTTCCCGAGTAAATGCCTCCCACTTAGGAAATCCCTCGATTGCCGGATCACCCGTTCTGGCGAACTGCGCCCAGACGCCCCGCATGATCGAAGCCATAGGAGTAAACCGGGGCGCCTCCCTGATCGGCCTTGTGTGCGCTGAGAAGGCGGTCATTCAGTTGTCCAGTTCCTCGGCACTTGGGGAGATGCTTTCTGTAATGGCCTTTTCTTTCAGGATGCGGTCGATCTCCTCCTGCAGCTGCTTCTCTTCCCGCTGGTTCTCCTTCCGTTCCTGAACCAGGGATTCCATCATTTCGGACCTTGCCGGCAGTTTCATGGCGTACCTCCGTTTTCTGTAATAATCGAAAAGGGCCCACCGCTTCAAGCGATGGGCCCTATGCTCACGGAGCCTCCGCGATCACGTCGAAAACAAACACCTCGTGTATCTCCTCGGTATAGCCCTCGTAGAATCCTTTCGGCATGCCGAGGATAATGCGGGCGCCCCGATTGTAAAGGAGAAGGAAACGGCTGCTCTCCCGGTCGAAGCATAAGCCCTCGATCTCTCCCTGTCTTGTCACATCATCAAATGTCTTCTCCAGGAACACCTTGCCGTTCAGCCGGTCTTCACCAGCCTCGATCCGATACATATGATCCGGCGCGTCTTCTTCCGCGTCACCGTCATCGCATGTCACATAGAGATTTCCATCGTTATATGCGACTCCCTGGATCCATTTCGGAACAGGATCCATGTGCAGTTTCCCTTTATACTGTCCCGACTCCAGATCATACATATAGAGATACTCACTGGATGCATCATCGATCCAGGAGCACATATATACCGTCCCGGAGTCCGGATCGACCGCGATCCCCGAGCATTCCAGCTGACCGGTATCGGCCCGGAAAGGAAATACGCGTTTGAGCTGCAGCGTATCGCCGTCATACACAGCGACCTGAATATTCCTGCCCTCACCGTCCATAAAGTATTCTACGCCAAGGTACAGTTCGTTCTGCCACACATCGATGTCACCGATATGGTTGACCTCCAGTTCATAACCGGCAAAAGGGTCTGTGTTTTCGGCAATCACATTCCAGTCCTTGTCATATTTCGTCAGACTGCCCGAACCGCTGACCCAGTAGCAGCCGCCCTCGGTGCAGATTCCCTGCCGTCCGTTTACCTGATGAACAGACGTGAGCTTATAGCTGGCCGAAGCAGGCTCCGCTTCCGGTGTCCCCCGATCTGCACCGCAGCCCAAAAGACCGGCCGCCAGTGCCAGGGAAATAATAAGTGTCAGACGTTTGATCTTAGCTGTATGTATCATATCTCCTCTCAAGCCGATAGCCTCATTCAAAAACTCCTGAAAGCTTTTCTTTTTCATATAGTGATCAATTGATGACCTCCTTTTGATTTCCGCACCTGTGCGGTTTTCTTTGACAGCCTCATCATAGAAAGGGTTCCCGGTAACCGTAAAGAGATGCACTGTGACAGAGATGTTACTCTCCGTAACACAGTGCATCCCCGGAGTGTGTCTCGGTCTGTTCTGCCGTGACAGGTGCTTACTCGCCTGTCACATCCAGCCACTCGAACACCATGTCGGTGCCGGTCTCGGACTGGTCTTCATGCCAGGTGAACGTGCCGTCGTCGTTGAATGTGATGGTGCCGGTGCCGTCGTCGTACTCCTGCTCCTCGCTCTCGATCTCGCCGTCCTTGTTGTAGACGATGTGTGATTTGGTGCATCCGTCGTACGCGATGGTCATGGTCTCTGTATCCAGATGTCCGTAGATGTCCCAATGGGCGTAATCGGAGACGCTGCCGGCCCACTCGATCGTGATGATGGCCTCATCCTTGCCCATGCACTCAATGGTGGCGTGCGCGCGATCGCACTGGTACTCGCCGATGAAATTCATCACGGGGTTCTGCCAGTCCTGATCCTCCGTCACTGCAGACTCAGTGGACTCCGTGGACTCTGTGGTCTCCACGCTTGCCGCCTCCTTGCCGTCAGCCGCCTCCTTGCCGCTGTCTGCCTGCTTGCCGCCGCACCCGGCGAGGCTGCAGAGCATTGCGAGAAGTAATGTAATAACTGCCAGCTTTTTCATCTGATCGTTCTCCTTTCGAAATAGTCCCAGCCTCTATATATAAAGAATATACCCATGAATATATGTTTTCAAGCCCTGTAGGATTGTACTGCAGATTGCAGTACACCTCTACAGGGCTTCAGACATGACCTTAGCAGGCGGAGAAGCTTTGGAGGACTTATACACCGGGGCGTCACTTTCCAACCTGCAGCCCGCGATATTTCCGCCGGCCGAACATCAGTGCCGCTGTGACGATCACGATATACAAAACCGGTGCCGCCTGATAATTCAGGAAGAGCCCGCCCGCCAGACGGACCAGCCGGTAGTTGGAGAATCCCGTATTCATGAGGACCGCGGTCAGAGGACCTCCTTGTCCCTGCATTTTCTCACCGTAGGGTGCGCTGCGACGATCTTCCGGTAGCATGGACACTCCGGGTCGTGGTCGCAGATGATGCCGCAGGCCTGCAGGTGGGAATAGATCGTCACCGGCCCGACATATTTGAATCCGCGTTTCTTGAGGTCCCTGCTGAGCCTGTCGGACAGCCCGTTGCTGACCGGAATGGGCCCCTTGTCGTGGCCCTGGTAGAGGATCGTTTTCCCGCCGGCATATCCCCAGATGTAATCGCAGAGGCTTCCGAACTCCTCCCGCACCTTCTGACAGCACCGGGCGTTGTTGATGACGGCCCGGACCTTGCGGGGCGACCGGATCATGCCCTCCGTGTGCAGGATGCGTTCCACATCCTCCTCACTGAAAGCGGCGATGCGGTCATAGTCGAAGTTGCAGAAGCACGCGCGGAAGATCTCCCTTTTCTTCAGCATCAGGTCCCAGGAGAGACCGCACTGCAGGCATTCCAGGGTCAGATGCTCGAACATCTGCCGGTCGTCATGGACAGGGATCCCCCATTCGGTATCATGATAGATCTGATTGGCCTCATTGATGCCGGCCCATGAACAAAATCCCATACCATACTCCTTTATGTCTCAGGCGTATAGGTCCAGCCGTGATCGCCATGGTAGATCATCAGCCGGGTCATGCCGCCTGTTACTGCAGCTGCACGATCTCCGCGCCGAGTGCCTGCGCCTCCTGCAGGTCATGGGTGGCGAGCAGGACCATCCGGTCCCGCGCCTCCCTGTCGACCAGCGCGATGACCCGCTCCCTGGTCTCCTCGTCCAGCCCTGTGAAGGGCTCGTCCAGGATCAGCAGGTCAGAAGCATGACTGAGCGCCCTGCCGAGGGCCGCCCGCCGTTTCATACCGCCGGACAGCTCCGCCGGCAGGCTGTGCAGCACTTCTGCCAGGCCCAGCTGCGTCAGGATGTCTTCCGCCCGGTCCCGCTGCGCGAACAGCGCGGCGTTCTCCAGAACGGTCTTCCAGGGAAGGAGCCTGTCCTCCTGAAAAACAGCGGAGATCGCAAGCCCTTCTATGCCCGTGATCCTGCCGCTGCGGGGCTTCTCCAGCCCCATCGCCAGGCGGAGCACGGTGGACTTGCCGCACCCCGACCGTCCAAACAGGCAGATCCTGCCCTGCGGAGGAATCGACATGGAGAAATCCCGCAGGACATCCCTGCCCCTCGTATAGCCAAAAGAGACCTTGTCGAAATGGATCATCCCCGGCCTCCCTTCGGGAACAGGCGCTCCGTCCCTTTCTGCACGAGAATACTCAGGAGCACGATCAGGAGCGTCACCGCAAACACCTTGTCATAATCCACGCTGCTCTTCCCGGCCCACAGAAGATCTCCCAGAGAGTTCTGTGTGCGGCAGATCACCTCCGCCGCGACCCCCGACTTCCAGGCGAAGCCGATCCCGCCGGAGACCGCCGCCGCCATAAAGGGGCGGATCCCCGGAAGCAGGATCTCCTTCAGGATCCTACCGCCCGGCATGCCGAAGACGCGGGCCATCTCGAGAAGCTCCCTGTCCACGGACCGGAGGCCGCTCTCCACATTGGCCCAGATGATGGGAAGGACTGTGAAGAAGGATATGGTGGAGGGGATCCTCCCGCGGGAGACCCACAGATAGAGAAGGATCGTGAACGAAGCGACCGGTATGGTGCGGATCAGCTGCAGTAGGGGGGCGGTCAGCACATGCACTGTCTCAAACCGCACACAGAGCGCTGCCAGCAGCGTCCCGAGGACCAGGGCACACAGGAATCCGGCCAGGATCCGGATAACAGAGAGCCCGGCCGCCGCAAGGGAGACCGGGTCCGTCATGATCTGTCCCAGGGCAGCTGCCGTGCTGACGGGGGTCGGAATCGGGATCAGAAGGCCGCGATTCACCACTGTGGCCGCGATCTGCCACACGACCAGCCAGAACAGGACAGCTGCCGTATAAGTTGTCCGGGAACTTATCTTCAATAGTAGAAATCCTCCTGGGGAAGCGCGCCTCCCACACTCTTCGGATTGGCATCAAACATGACCTGCAGGTAGCCGGCCAGCTGCTGCTTCATCTCCTCCCCGCTGATATAGGCGAGGCCGCAGGAAGGGATCGCCTTCTGCGCGAGGGCCGCCTTGGGAATGAGTCCGTAGGACTCACACAGCTGGGCGGTCGTCTCCACATCGGTCTGTGCCTTATTGACCGAGTCCGCGTATTCCTTCAGGAATACTTCCACCGCTTCCGGATGCTCCTCCAGATAGGCCGTGCGCACGACGACGCAGCCCATCATCAGGGTGCTCTCGCCGCCGGAGACGGCATTCCACTGCTCTGTCATGTCAAAGGCCTTCACCGCGCCCTCGTTCTGCATCAGAAGCGTTGTCGCGACGGGCTGGGGAGCCATGATCAGCGCCTCAGGATCGCTCTCCCACACCGACAGGAGCTCGCTTCCCTCTCCGACAAACTGGATGTCCACATCCGCATCCGGATCCAGTCCGTTGCCGCTGAGCACGTAGCGCAGAATGTATTCGGGGTTGGCACCCTGCCCGGGTGCATAGATGGTCCTGCCCGCAAGATCTGCAATGCTCGCCGGCGCCTCTCCGCGGGAGAGGATGCTCAGGACGCCGAGCGTATTGACGGCGAGCACCCTGACGCCTCCCTGTGTCTTATTATACAGCGTCGCGGCAAGATTGGTGGCGATCGCCGCAACATCCGCCTCACCGTTTGAGATCGCCGCCACGACCTCATCATTGGCCGCCGTCATGGTGATCTCATAGGCCTGCTCCGTCGTGCCTGCGTCGGAGGCCGCCCACAGGTTCATCGCGCCGATGCCGGTGGGGCCTGCAAGGACATACAGTCTGAGCGGCGCAGTCTCTTCCGCTGTCTCCTGCTGCGTCTCCGCGGCGGGCTCTTCCGCCGTCGCAGCCACGGTCGTCTCTTCCGCCGCCGCAGTCTCTGTCGTCTCCTCGCTCTTCTCCTGTGCGGGTGCGGAGGACCCGGCAGTGCTGCCGCCGCAGGCTGCAAGAGATACCGCCATGACCGCAGTCATGACCAGTGCTAACAGTTTCTTCTTCATTGTTCTTTCCTCCATCGAATATGATAATGGCCGCCTGTCCATCCCTCAGACGAAAAAAGGCCGCAGTATCCCCGAATAAGATACTGCGGCCGAAAAATGCCATCAAAAGCCTTGTCGGACCGCCATTCTTTCACCGCAAGAGCCGGCGCGCGGGGCGGGCTGTTTAGGTGTCAGGGGATGGTGTCTGCAGAGGATCGGGAGCTGGGCTACTTCTTCGCGTAAGAGACCTTCGCCGTGATGTCCGGAATCCTTCCGATCGCGCCGGTCAGCGCGTTGATCGTATTCACCGGGGCATCGATGGCGACGCAGATGATATTGAGGCCCTTCTTCGGATAGGGAAGCCCCATACGGCCGATGATGTACGCGCCGTAATCGTGCAGCAGATTGTTGAGCGCGTCTGCCTGCGCGCGGTCTTCCACAATAATACTGATGACAGCGACTCTGGTATCCATGACGGTATCCTCCCGCTGTTTCCGGTACTCCCGCATCTTTCCTGTCCAAAGGAAATACAGCAAGGTAAACATAGCACATAGCCGGGCCGATTGCAACCGCCCGGTCCTGCTGTCCGCATCAGAAATGAATGGACGGGAAGGATGCAAATCAGACAGAACTTTCAGTCAGGCGCCTTTTACGCTATGATGGAATCAGAAGAAAACGTTCCGCCAACGCACAGGAGGTGCCCAATGAAGACCAGGCCCGCACTTTTCCGGCACAGAAGGCTGACTGATGGCCTCCGCAGGCTGCTTTCAAACGGACATGGCCGGCTGCTCCCGGGGAGACGCGGCCGGCTGCTTCCCGCTCTTCTGCTGTCTGTACTGGTCCCTCTCCTGCTCTGCGGCTGTGCGGATGAGGCCGCGTCACCGGCCGCCAAGGAGGACCCCATGAAAGACAAAACATGGTCCACTGCCGTCACTCTGCAGGATGAGTGGACGCCTGAGGCGGATGAAGGCGCCGGCGGCACCGGAGATGCTTCTCCAGCCGGGCTGGCCCTTCCCGCTTCCGAGGCCGCTCCCGTGACTGTCGTTCTGGAAGAGAGGAAAGACAGTCTGGACGGCTACACCTCTTATGAGGGCGGCGTCGGCGCGGAGTACGCCGTTGCTTCGCTGGCGGAAGCGCCCGAGACATCCGGGCACCCGCAGACTGCCCACGCAGTCATCGGTACGGCGCTGGAAGAATTGAACGTGCAGGTCGAGGACCATGTCCGCCGTGAGCTGGCGGAGGGGCCGGACCGGCACGCCGCCTATCAGGCCGCCAAAAAGGAGACCACCTACATCTACCTGACCTCCTGGGTCAGCCCCCAGATCGCCCGCTGCGACACGCAGATGCTCAGCTATGTGCTGGAGACCTACCGCTATGACCGGGGTTTTGAGACAGACTACTACGAGGTCCACGGTGTCACGATCGATGCGCAGGACGGCCGCCGCCTGACCCTGACCGACATCTTCACCGACCTGGAACCTCTGCCGGCACTCGTATGGGACGCCCTTGAGATCAACCGCCGCAGCGGTGCGGCCCGCTCCCAGAGAGAGGCAGAGATCGAACTGCTCCGCGCCGCCATGGAGGGCGGACGGGACGATGGGAGTTTTGCCTGGATGGTGTACCCGGAGGGACTCGAATTCCGCATCGTCCTGCGGACAGCAGGACAGCCGGGCAGTGCCGACGAGCGGCACCAGGAATTCTCAGCTTTCCTCCCCTTCAGCCTGTGCCGGGAGATCCTGCGGGAACAGCTCGATACCGTCCCCTATGACTATCTGAACTGGTACAGCCGCACAGATGTGAAACGGATCCTCGGCGCGGGGGTGCCGACCGGAATGGGCAGTAATCCCGGCACAGGAAGTGGCCGTTTGGAGCCGGCAGAGGCGCCTCACAAACCGTACACCTGCTACCTCGGCCAGGTGAACGGACAGACTTACCTCTACGGCTGTGATGACGAATATACGGATGCCTACCGTGTGGAGACTTCCGAAGCGGCGGACGACAGCCAGACTCCTGCCGCCTCCTTCACCCTGGTTGGCAGCACGCAGGGAGAATTCTACATGGTCAGATCCCACAACGCCTACACCATGCCGGACGTAGGGGCTCTGGACCTGCGCTGCACCATGGAGACGATCCAGGAACTGTTCCTGGATGGCTCTGCCCGCCTGGGCGAGGGCGGTCTGCCGGTCATGAACGGCCTCTTCCGGATCCGGAACAGCCAGCCGATCATGGGTAACGGCGAAGGCTTCGAGGCGGAGCTGTTTGCAGACGATGATGCCACGGAGAGCCGCCTCGGGACGATCGCTCCCTACGCCTCCCTTGATCTCTGCCGTACGGACGGCGTGTCCTTCCTGGATGCCTATGTCCGCGATGACGCCCTCCCTGAGGGCACCATCTGCCGCCTCTACATCGGCGGCAGCGAGGAGACCGGCTGGACCGTCAACGGCAGGCCTATGGAAGAAGTGTTCGGGCATATGGGGTATTGGGAGGATTAAATAGCAGGGGCTGTCGCATTTTTCAAAATGCGACAGCCCCTCTCCTTACAATTTCCTTCTGTCACTGCCCGATGACAGCAACAAATTTGCCGGGCGGCGCCTGTTGATCACTTGGTTTTATCTGCCGGGTCTTTTCTCCCGAACAGCAGTCCTGTGATCCCGCCCATCACCTTGTTGACGGTCTGGCTGCCTGTGCCGAAGTCATCTCGGAAGAGATAGTCCATGGCATCGTAGAATGCCGCGAGCGTCTCTTTTGTAAACGCCGCTTTGATCTCCTCTTCGCTCCTGTCCCTGTTCCGGCCCTTCTCCGCGAATTCCTTATAGCTTCCGAAAAGGAATTCACGCCAGCGGGGCCCGAACAGGTTGTCGCCGTACTTCCTCTCGAATTCGACGAGTCCCATGCAGAGGTCCAGGGGGAGGTCCATGTAATAATATTTTACCAGGCTGGTGGTCTCCTCCCGGTACTGGCCGAGCTCTGCGATCCGGTCATCGTCCAGTGCATCCAGGTCCGCGAAGTATCTCTCATACAGGCGCATGTAGCGGAAATAGATGCTGCGGAGAAGCGTCAGCATGTCTTCCTTCTTCGGAGTCTCTTCGTACAGGATCTGGCTGATCCTCTCTCTGCTCAATTCGATCATGACGCTGCTCCTCCCCTCTGTCCGGTTCTCCGGCGGGTGTGTTTACTGTCTTCCGCAGATCCCGCGTCAGGCCGCCTTGTCCTCTTCCTCTTCCGCCGGGACGGTTTCCTCCGAAGGGGTCACCTGCCAGTCCTCCTCCCGGTACTGTTCCGAGGATTTGGTGATGCCCTCTTCATAGATCTGCGCGAAGTCCGTCCGCATGGAGATCGGGACATAGCCCTTCTTGCGGTATTCTTCCGATTTGGTGTCCCAGTCCTGCTTGCCCCACTCCCGGAAAGGATCGTCGGCGACGACCATATAGGCCCTGGCCGGGTAGGGATTGCGGCTGTCGATGGTATAGTTCATCATGCTCGTGTCGCTGCCGCTGTTTCCGAAGGCGAGCACCGGGCGCTGTCCGATCTCTCTCTGGATGTAGATGGATTTGTTGGCGTTGAGGTTCTTCTGGACGAAGCCGCCGGTCAGGACCAGTTCGTCCCCGTTCTCATATTTGAAGTTGAGGTTGGAGCTCTCGTCCTCGTGTCCGGGCTGCTTCACCTCGAAATCCGTGCCGATCACATGGTTCGGCGTCACACAGTCGCTGATCGGCGAGTTGGCCACGATCGCGCGGGTCGTCGTGCGCTCCGTGCCGCTGATCACATAGATCGTGAAGCCGTTGTCATGAAGGTACCTGACAAGCTCCGCCATCGGGAGGTAAAAGTTGTCGATGTAGCGCATGTTCTCGAAGCTGGAGGTCTTCTTCTTGCCGAATTCCACCGCGTAGTCGTAGAACTCCTCCATCGTCATCCCTGCATAAGCCTTGGCAAAATTCCTCGCCAGCGTCTCGTCCGCCAGGTAGCCGGGCTTGATGGCCGCCGCCACCTCTTTGAGCTCGTCCGACACCCTGTCCGGGTGGTCGTGCAGGCAGTACTCGATGAACATCATCGTGTCGTAATAGGTATAGTAGGTCTCACAGGTGAGCGTACCATCCATGTCGAACACGGCGATCCGGTCCTCTTCCGGGATATAATTCGCCTGGTCCGAAGGGTCCGTCACCATGGCCACGTACTCCCGGAGATCCTGGGCCGCCGCCGAGTCCTCCGTCCAGTAGGCGGTGAGCGGTTCGCTCTGTTCCTCTTCTGCTCCCTGCGCCGTTTCCGGTTCCTGCTCCGTACCAGTCTCCTGCGCCGCGTCTGCTCCCTGCGCCGCCCCGGTACTGCTGACGTGCAGGATCGAGTAGATCACGATCGCCGCGCAGGCCGCGATCAGCACAAGCAGTGCGATCCTGACCGCCGCTGAGGATTCTCTGTTGTTCTGTTCTGTCATTCCTGTCTCCTCCCGGTCTCTTTCTGTCGTCCCCGTATCAGGAACAGCAGTAACAGTATATCATATTTTGTGTTCCCCGATCATCTTCTCCATCCAGATCATGTTGTACCAGCGGCCGAATTTGTACGCGCACTTATGGAATGTCCCCACTATCCGGTAGCCCAGGTGGGCGTGATAATCCGCGCTGTTGGTCGTGAGGTACTCGTCCTCGGTCTCCGGATACGCGATGCAGCCGTAGACATTGAGGATCCCCCGCTCTTTCAGTGCTGCTTCCAGCGCCTCAGACAGTTTCCTGCCCAGGCCGCATCTCCGGGCGTCCCGGTCGAGGTAGATGCTGATCTCGCAGGACCGGTCATAGGCGGCCCTGCTTTTGAAAGGCCCTGCATACGCGTATCCCTCGATCCTTCCGTCCCTCACGATGACGAGGTAGGGATAGCTGCGCAGCGTGTGCTCCATCCGGCCCCTGAACTCCTCGAGGGACGGCGTCTCGTATTCAAAGGAGATCGCCGTGTTTCTGACATAGTAGTCGTAGATCTCCAGCAGGCGCTCCGCATCTTCTGTTCTCGCAGTTCTGATTTCCGTCATAGTGCACCTTCCCGGTCTCTTTCCTTATTTTTCTTCGCTGCTGCGGCTGCGCACTTCCACTGTGCCGCCGCGACGCCCGCAAACAGGGCCATCATCAGCAGGATACAGTACAGGACGCCGAGGCTGGCTCCGTGATCCTGCAGATAAGCGGCGATGATCCCCCTTGAAGAGAAAGGGGCGATCACCGCCGCATAGACCACCATCGTCACGGTGATGGACACCGTGGCTGCAAATTTGACGTATCGAAGAACGGTCCTGTCCCGCTCTGTGCCCCTGTCCGCCGCCAGCTGCAGCGCGACGGCTGCCGCCGTCCGGCACAGGGACCGGCTCTGTTTCCTGCCTGAATCTTAGACTTTTTGATGTTTTAACGGATCTTGAAGCTCTTACAGACTGTTTTGTACAGTGAACTGGGTGACCGGTGTGCGGGTCACCATGACCGCCTCCTGGCGGAAGAACATGCACACATCCCTGGCTATCTCCAGGGCGGTCTCCTCCGGTGTGCCGATCAGGGTGATCAGAAGCGTATTCTCATCTACCCAGGTCCCGTCCTCATGAAAATATCCGCCTTCGATCACCTGCAGGGAGAAGGGCGTCTGGTAGTTCCTGCAGACGTTTTTCAGTATGTCCTTATACTTTCCCGTATCGAAGATCTGCTCGTGACTGTCCTTGTCGCGAAGACCGACGTAGATCCTTGTCTCCTCCATACTTAAAATCCCCTTGCGCCGTGATCAGGGCCGGCTTGAGGGCCGCGCTGCGGGCCCTGCCGGCGTCCAGTCCTGCCCTCAGTCCGCGGAGTCGATCAGGTCGATGGAATGATCCATGTTCAGCTGCATGCACATGCTGATGAACTTGTCGAGCGGGACGTCGTTGATCTGCTTGTTGCTGCCGCGCATATTGATGGAAACGGTGCCGTTCTCGGCTTCCTTGTCGCCCAGGACCAGGATATACGGATCCTTGTAGTTCTTGAATTTCTTGATTTTCTGCTTCATGTTGCTGTCGGAGTAATCGGCCTCGACACGGATACGGAGCGCTTTCAGTCTCTGCACGACTTTCTTAGCATAGTCGTTGTGTTCGGGGCGGATCGGGACGACCGCGACCTGATAAGGGGACATCCAGAACGGGAAGATGCCCTTGAAGTTCTCGATGATGATGCCGAGGAAGCGCTCGATGGAGCCGAAGATGGCGCGGTGAATGACCACCGGGACCTTCTCCGAGCCGTCCGGAGCGGTGTACCGAAGGTCGAAGTTTCTGGGCAGCTGGAAGTCGAGCTGGATCGTGCCGCACTGCCACTCTCTTCCGAGGGCATCCTTGATCTGCAGGTCGATCTTGGGACCGTAGAAGGCGCCGTCGCCTTCGTTGATCTCGTAACCGCCCTCGCCGTACTTCTTGTCGAGGATTCTCTTCAGGACGGCTTCCGCGTCGTTCCAGAGCTCGATGTCACCCATGAAATCGTCGGGTCTTGTGGAGAACTCGGCGCGGTAGGTGATGCCGAAGGTCTTGTAGATCTCGTCCGCGATGCTGAGGATATCGTCGATCTCGGACTCGATCATCTCCTCGGTGACAAAGGTGTGGTCGTCATCCTGACGGAATTCCTGCACTCTGAGGAGGCCGTTGAGCTGTCCGGTCTTCTCTTTTCTATGGAGCACGTCGTACTCGGAGTAGCGGATCGGCAGCTCCTTGTAGGAGCGGGGTTTCCTCTTGAACTCCATCATCGCGTTGGGGCAGTTCATGGGCTTGGCCGCCATGGTGTCGACGGACTCGACCGTGTAGGTCCCGTCCTCGTCCTTACCGGGGATGATGAACATGTTGTTCACATAGTGCGCCCAGTGTCCGCTGATGATCCACAGCTTGTTGTTGTTGATCACAGGCGCGGAGATCTCCTGATATTCGTGCAGGTCCTGCACGTCGCGGGAGTACTGCATCAGGGCCTGGTACAGCTTCCAGCCGCGGGGCAGCCAGTAGGGCATTCCCTGTGCGGTCTCGTTGAACATGAAGAGCTCGAGCTGCGGGCCGAGCTTCTTGTGGTCGCGCTCCATCGCTTCCTGGATCATCTTCAGATGCTCTTTGAGCTGCTTCTGATCCGGGAAAGCATACAGATACACTCTCTGCATCTGGTCCCTGTGCTCGTCCCCTCTCCAGTAGGCGCCGGAGACCGACTTGATCTGGAAGGCCACACTCATCAGCAGCTGGGAGTTGTCGATGTGCGGTCCGCGGCAGAGGTCCACGAAGTCATCGCCCGTATAGTAGACAGTGATCACTTCCTCATCCGGAAGATCCTGGATCAGCTCTGTCTTGAATCTCTGCTCACGGAAGATCTCCAGGGCTCTCTCCTTGGAGACCTCTTCGACTCTCCAGTCCTCTCTTCTCTTGATGATCTCGCGCATCTTGTTCTCGATGGCCGGGAAATCCCCTTCCGTGATCGCGGTGGGGAGCACGAAGTCATAGTAGCAGCCGTCCGCGATCTGCGGGCCGATGGCGTACTGCACTTCCTTGCCGTAGATCTCAATGACCGCCTTCGCGAGAATGTGCGCGAGGGAATGGCGATAAACCTCCAGGAACTGTTCTCTGTCCATAATCTGTCTCTCTCCTGTGTCTGTATAGTTAACGTTTCTGCATGTTCTGCAAATGATATCCGCACTATTATAGCTTACTTTGCCGATAAGCTCAATGATATTGGCACTTTGTATCAGAAGGAATCGACCGTCAGGTCACTCCGGCAGCTTCATCCGGATATCAGAAAACGAGGCTCCGCAGCCGTCTGCGAACACGGCGATGTGCGCGCCGTCAACAGAATGCATGATGCGGGAGCTGAGCGCTTTGGTGTCGTCGATGTAGAGGATGACGATCTCGTTCTCGCACACGAGCTTCACGTGATGGACCTCCGACCCGGAAAAATCAAATCGGGTGCTGATGATCGGTTCGTCTGCGGCCAGGTCCGCGATCTCAAAGCCTTCATAGTGAAGCAGACCGCGCCCCGCATCGAGGCAGAGAGCCGTGTAGCTCTCATCTTCCTGGCTGCCGCCGAACGCGAACCCGGCACGGCCGTCAGGATCCAGAGTCACGTCGCACTCCAGCATCATGGTCGGCGGCCTGGTTCCCATATCTGCCAGGGCCGCGCTGCCTTCCTCCGCCGAAAGGGTGATGCTGCTGTCTTTGATCCTGACCTTGCCATCCTTTTTGACGGCCCGGAACGGTTTCTCCTTTGTAAAATAATTCGAGAATGTCCCGGGTTCCCGCACGCCGAGCGTTCCGTCCTCCCTGCGCAGGAGCTGGTGGTTGAGAACATTTCCTGCCCACAGGTAGGCCCCGGCGTCCGTGATCCAGCCCGGGCGTCCCAGCCAGCCGCAGAGGTAGCGCACACCGTTCAGTTCCGCCGTCTTGGCGGCATAGAAAACGAAGCCGCTGCCGTCCAGCACATTGTCGTCAGGCGCTTTGAACGGACCGTACATGGAGTCACTCATTGCATAGTAGGTCACACAGTCCCAGCTGTAAGTGAGATACCAGGTGTCCCCCATCTGAAACAGGTCCGGGCACTCCAGCATATACTGTGCGTGCGGCTCATAGATCGGACCCTGAAACTCCCAGTTCTTCAGGTCGGTGGACGTGTATCTGGCGACGACGCCTCCCTTGACATCTTCCCTGGCTGCGATCAGCATCCAGTAGCACTGCTCTTCGTCGACCCAGAAGACCTCCGGATCCCGGAAGTCATCCTTGGAGTAATGCTCGGGACTGAAGAAAGTGTCCTCCGGGACCTTGGTCCAGTTCTCCCGGTCCGTGCTCGTCGCGTGCATCACGCACTCCTTGCCCTTGCCGCCGTTTCCGGTGTCATTGTGGCCGGTATAGAAGAGGTGATACAGGCCGTCCCTGTCCTGCATGACAGAGCCCGTACCGAGTGCCGGATCCGGATCCGACATCAGTCCGAAGTCCAGGACCTTTCCGTGGTCCTCATAAGAGCACAGGTCTTTCGTCGTATATTTATAGAACGGATGGTACCCCTGCCCGTTGTGGTCCGTGTCGTACAGGTAATAGAGTTCCAGCGTCCCGTCCTCCGTGACAAAGGGCATGGTGTCGCCGACATAAGCGTCCTCCGGCGCCGGGTAGAGGTTGTAACTGACCGCCTCATAGGGTTCGTCCGGGAGGTCCTTGCTCCCGCAGGCAGCCAGACCGCAGGAAAGAATCATCGTTGTCAGCAGCAGGCAAATCGTTCTACGCATTTCGGGTCCTTTCTGCTTCAAGAGCACTTCTATACAATCAGCAGCCTCACTAAACCGTTCGTTCCATATCTGTCATGCCGTTCACAGATCCGCTTCCAGCAGGATCGGCGCGTGATCCTGGCGCGGGCCGGAGTCGAGCATCTCGGATCTCTTCACTCTGTCCCGGATCCTCTCGCTGACCAGGAAATAGTCGATCCTCCAGCCGGTGTTGTTGATCTTGCTGGTCCTGACCCTCTGGGCCCACCAGGAGTAGGCGCCCCGCACGTCTCCGTGCACAGACCGGAAGGTGTCGACGAAGCCTCTGTTCAGAAGATTTGTGAATCCTTCCCGCTCCTCGTCCGTGAAGCCCGGCGACATGTGGTTGCTCTCGGGATTGGCCAGATCGATCTCCCTGTGGGCCACGTTGAAATCACCGCAGGCGATGACAGGCTTGTCCTGATCCAGCGAAGCGAGGTAGTCCGCATAGCGCCTGTCCCACTCCTGCCTGTCTCCCAGTCTCCGCAGTCCGTCGCCGGCGTTGGGCGTATAGACATTTACGAAGTAGAACCGGTCTGTCTCGAGCACCAGCAGCCTTCCCTCGCTGTCCATGGTGTCCGGTGCGCCGATCCTGGGGACGATCTCCTCCGCCTGCAGACCTTCCCTGCAGAGGATCATCGTCCCGGCGTAGCCTTTCCTCGCGGGCGGCTCCGAGCTGACCCAGTGCACCTGATAGCCGGGGAAGTACGCCTCCAGCGCTTCCGTATGTTTGGCAGCCGGCCCGGTGACGGGCAGTTTGGTCTCCTGGATGGCGATGATATCCGCCTCCTGCTTCTGAATGGTCTCCAGCACGTCTCTGGACAGCTGTGCCCTGGGCGAGTCGGATGTCAAGGCGGCGTTCAGGGAATCTATGTTCCAGGATATGAATTTGAGCATGGTAATGTAATCCTCGCGTGGTCGTGTGATGTGTTATTCACTATTCTACTACAAATTTACGGTGGAGGACGGTTCTCCACATAAAAATTCGCGGAGAACCGTCCCCCTCGCGGTCTGCGCAAGCCCCGGTACACGAATGTCTCATTCGCCTTTCCGTCAAGTTTGGCGAAAGTCGCCGCCGGGTGTCTGACACAGCTGCACTGCCTGCAAATATTATAAAAAAGACAGGCGGGTCCGTACAACCCTTTCCCGTGTTATACTGGTCCTGTGGGGACATTGATTCATACAGGAGGGTCCGCTGATGGCAGGCAGGGAGCGAAAAGGGGAGAACCAGAAACTGAAGATGCTCTATCTCGTGAAGATCTTCTCGGAGGAGACCGACGACCAGCATTCCATCACGATGCAGCAGGTCATCGAGAAGCTCTCGGCCTGCGGCGTGAACGCGGACCGGAAGACGCTTTACATGGATTTCGAGGAGCTGCGGCACTTCGGCTGCGATATCATCGCCGACAGGGACGGGCGCGAGTACTCCTATCACCTGGGCGGCAGGCGTTTCGAGCTGCCGGAACTGAAGCTCCTGGTGGATTCCGTCCAGTCCGCCAAGTTCATCACGGACCGCAAGTCCCAGGAACTGATCCGGAAGCTGGAGTCGCTCGTCAGCAAGTACGAAGGCAAGAAGCTGCACAGGCAGGTGACCATCGCCGGCCGGATCAAGACCATGAACGAGAGCATCTACTACAATGTGGACAAGCTCCACGAGGCCATCGGCGAGGACAGCCAGATCCGGTTCAAGTACTACCAGTGGAACGTGCGCAAAGAGATGGAGCTGCGCCGCGGCGGGGACTGGTACCAGGTCAGCCCCTGGGGCCTCATGTGGGACGACGAGAACTACTATCTCATCGGCTACGACAGCGGGGAAGGCGGGATCCGTCACTACCGCATCGACAAGATGCTCCAGATCTCGGTGACAGGCAAACGCCGTGAAGGAAAGGAGCAGTTCCGGGCCTTCAACCTACCCCGCTATACCCGCAGGCTCTTCGGGATGTACGGCGGCGAGGAGACCCGCGTCACCCTGGAGGCGGAGAACGCCATGGCCGGCGTCCTGATCGACCGCTTCGGGAAGGACATCGCCATCCTGCCCGTCGACGACGGACATTTCCGCACCAACGTCGACGTCCTGGTCAGCCGGCATTTCCTGGCCTGGATCATGGCGCTGGGCGGCGGGATCCGGATCGTCTCGCCGGAATCGGTCGTGACCCGCATGAAGGAGGAGGTCCGGCGTCTCGCAGAGCAGTACGGCTGAGCTGCGATCGAACTTCCTTCCCTCGCACTGTCATTGAACAAAAACAGAGGCCGGGGCCGCCGCACCGTTCAGGGTGCGGCCGTCCCGGCCTCTTCCTGTCCATCAGGTCTGTCTTCCGCGCTCTCAGGCCTGCAGCTCCTCCATCTGCCGGATCACGTCTCCGAACACTTCCAGCGCCTCGTCCACGGGGCGGGACGTCGACAGGTCCACGCCGGCGATCTTCAGAAGGCTGACCGGATCCTGCGTGCAGCCGCTCTTTAAGAACTCCAGATACGGCCGCACCGCCGTCTCCCCCTGCTCCAGGATGCGGTGCGCGATGGCGACCGCCGCCGAGAAGCTCGTCGCGTACTGGTAGACGTAGAAGTTGTAGTAGAAGTGCGGGATCCTGCACCACTCATAGGCGATCAGCGGGTCGGACACCATCTCCTCCCCGAAATACTGCCGGTTCAGATCCAGATAGAGATCGCAGAGCGCGCCGGCGGTCAGAGGAATGCCCGCCTCAGCCATGGCATTGGACTTGCGCTCGAACTCCTCGAACATGGTCTGGCGGTAGACCGTCCCCTTGAAGCTCTCCATGTAGTGGTTGAGCAGGTAGGCCCGCTCCCTGGGATCCTCCGCTCTCGCGAGCAGGTACTCTAACAGCAGGATCTCGTTGGTCGTGGACGCGACCTCCGCCACGAAGATCCTGTAGCGGGAATTCAGGTGGGACTGCGCGTGCTCGGAGTACCAGGTATGCATGGAGTGGCCCATCTCGTGGACGAGCGTGAAGACGTCGTCGAGGGTGTCCGTGTAGTTGAGCAGCATATACGGATGCACGCCGTAGACGCCGGAGGAATAGGCGCCGGAGCGCTTGCCCTCGTTCTCGCGGACGTCGATCCAGCGCTCCTCGTAGGCTTTCTTCACGATGGAGAGGTACTCCTCGCCGAGAGGCGCCAGGGCCTTGAGGGACAGCTCCTTCGCCTCCTCATAGGTGAACTTCCTGTCGTAGTCGGCGACCATCGGCATGTAGACGTCATACATGTGCAGTTCGTCCACGCCGAGCATCTTCCGGCGCAGCGCGACGTAGCGGTGCATGTAGTCCAGCTTGCTGTGGACGCTCTCGATCAGCCGGTCGCAGACGGCCGGATCCACGTTGTTCTCATCCACGGCCGCGGCGAAGGTGGAGGGATATTTTCTCGCGCGTGCGTAGAAGATCTGCTGCTTGACCTGCCCGTCGTACAGGGCGGCCCAGGTGTTTTTGAACTCGCTGTAGCGGGTGTAATACTTCTCGAAGACCTCCCTGCGCAGCTCCCTGTCCGGGGACATCTGCAGCGGGACGAACCGGCCGTTGGAGATCTGGATCTCATTGCCGTCCCTGTCCCTGACCACAGGGAATTTCAGGTCCGCGTTGGACAGCATCCCGAAGCCGTTGGACGCGGTCTGGGCCATCTCGCCGGCCGACGCGAGCAGCTGTTCCATCTCGCCGCTCAGCGTGTGGTCCTTCCTGCGGAGGATCTCCCGGAGGGTGACCTCGTAGTCCTTGAGCGCGGGCACTTCCTCGCAGAAGCGCGCGATCACATCGTCCGGAATGGCGAGGATCTCGGGCTCGATGAAGGCGAGCTGCTCTCCGATCCTGACCGAGGCGCTCTGCGCTTTCAGTTCAAACTCCTGATAGCGGGAGTTCCCGGTGTCCTGGTCCTGCCGCATGGAGGCATAGCCGTACACGCGGTCCAGCTTCAGCGTGCACGCGTCATACATCTGCAGCATGGCGTACATGCCCTCAGCGCTCTCCGAGAGGTGTCCCTTATATTTCCGGATTTCGGAGGCGAGCGCGACGGCCTCTTTCAGTTCCTCCTCCCAGAGGTTCTCGTCCGGATAGATGTCCTCCAGGCGCCAGGTCATCTCCTCCGGCACTTCCTGTCTCAGCGGCAGTTTTCCTTGCATATCGATCTTGTCCTTTCTTTCTCACACAGGGGACGGTTCTCTGTGTGAGCCAGTATTTCTGTAGCTAAAATGATCATCCACGAAGCAATTCACACAGAGAACCGTCCCCTGTGTGACCCTGTGTGAGGCTGTCAGATTCCTCCCCGGTACAGAAGTTCGGAAGGGAAGAAATATAGATACGGCGCCGTGATGAGCGCCAGTTTCAGCGCCGCCCCGCGGGCAGCGGCGTCCTCCAGACCGGCCCGCCGCAGGATCCGGCGGTCCAGCCGGAAGATCAGCACACCGGCGATCGCGACCGCCAGGGTGATGGTCAGGAAGGCCCAGACATTGGCGAGCGGATTGAACCCGACGCCGTAGGCCAGCTGCTCGAGGATGGATCCGTCCGGGGCATTGTCCGAGATTAATGACGAAGCCATGTAGACCGCAAAGATGAAGCACGCGCCGGCCAGGTCGCTGACGAACCCGGCGATGCAGATCTTCCATGTGTGCTTCCTGCAGAACCGCCCCTTGTCCGGCAGGTCCCCCAGCCCCCAGCGCAGGATCAGCCGGTCGATCAGGTAGTTGGCCGGGATCAGGATCAGCCACAGATAGGAAGGCCAGAACAGCAGCAGCCACAGCGGCAGCAGGATATTGTAAAGTTTGAACGTCTTCTCTTTCTTCATGCGATCGTATATACCTGTCCGGGCGCCAGGATCTCCACCTTCTGCCACGGGTATTTGACCTCCATATATGCCCTGAAAAGTTCCGGGTCCTCCCCGTTGTCCGCGAACATATCGTAGTGTCCCGGCACCACCAAGCCCGGGCGCAGCGTGCCGGTCAGGTCCGCCGCCTCCTGGTAGGTCATGTTGCCGATGCAGCCCCGCTGCAGGCGCGCGGCGTCGCGGCCGTTGATGGGCGCGAACAGCACGTCGAAGGGGCCCTTCTCCCGCAGTTTCTGGTAGATGCCCTCATAGAGGCACGTGTCCCCCATGTGGCAGATCCGGACGCCGGAGAGCGTCAGGATGTACATGAGATACGGGTAGCAGCCGTCCCACCGGCGCTGCAGGAACTCGTGCGCGGCGGGAACGGCCTCGATCGTGAGCGGGCCGAGCTCCATGCGCATCCCGTCATTCATGAACAGGAAGCGGTCCCTTCCGATCCCGAGTTCGTCCGGCAGCCGGCGCTCGAAATAGGCCGGCGCCACAAAGCCAGTCTGCGGGTGCCGCTGCGCGATCTCCTTCCAGGCCTCTCTGTCGATGTGGTCCGAGTGGTCATGCGTCCCCAGAAGACACATGACGTCCCCCAGGTCCTCCGCGGACACCACGTTCTGCACGCGGCGGTCCTCCCGCTCCGTTAAGAAGAGATCGATCCCGACCTTGACGCCTGTCTCCGTGTCCCACAGCAGGACGCCCTGCTGTCCGGTCCGCATGAACTGTACTGCCATCTCTGATTCCTTTCCATTCCTCTTACAGGGCTGCCGTCACGAGTCCTTCTCATCCTTCTTGGGGAAGAACAGCCCGTAGCTTCCGCCTTCTCCGTCGGCGGCATTCGTCCTCGCGAGCGCCAGGAGCGCCACGAAGAGAAGCGACAGATCCGTCTCCCTCGTGCGGATGCGGTAGAATCCTGTCGCCGGCACAAGATTGCCGAGCTTACCGTGGGCCTCCGCGTCCTCCTGCTCCACGACGGACACGATCGTCGCCGTTGTCTTCACAAACCCTCTCGACTGGAAGAAGGTCATCCAGATACCTGCGACGATGGCGATGACCGCCATCACCGCCGCGAAATACTTCAGCTGCGGACCTCTGATCTTCAGTTGTCCCCCTCTCAGTATATATTCATTACACCGACGTGCTTCAAATCAGCATCATGATCACGGGAATCGTGATGAAAACGCCCAGCATCGACAGACAGAACCCGACCGCCGCGTACCGCTCGTCCGCGCCGTACGCGCCTGCGAGCACGGGCACCTGGCTGACCACCGGCAGCGCCGCCTCGATGATGAAGACCTGCGAGGCGAGGCCGGTCACGCCGAGGAGCGCGCACAGCCCTGCGCAGAGTGCCGGGCTCAGGACCAGCCGCAGGACCAGCATCGCCGGCAGCCCTCTCTCCAGACGGATGCCGGACAGGCCCAGTTCATAGACGATGAATCCGCAGTACATGAGCGCCAGCGGCGTGACCGTGCCGCTCATATATTTCGCGAAGCTCATGAAGAGCTCCGGCGGCCGGATCCCCAGCAGCAGGCAGGCGAACGCAGTCAGGACGCCCAGGACCGGCGGCTTGGTGAAGAGGTCCCGGAGGAGTCCCGCCGGGGTGATCGCCGCGGCTTCCTTTGAACCTGCCTTCTCCACAAGAAGCACCAGCACCGTCTGTGTGAAGACCGTGCACACCATGTAATAGAGCATGACAAACGGCACGCTGATCTCCCCGAACAGCTGGGTGCTCATGGGGACCCCTATGAACAGGGAGTTGGGAAGGAAGGACATCGCCACGAAGACGCCTCTTCTCTCCCGCGGCAGCCTCAGCAGGCGGGCTATGACGCCGCTGACCGCCAGCAGCACGAGCGTGCAGACGAGCGGGACCGCCAGCATGCGCCCTGCGCTGCGCAGGTCCTCCCGCTCCAGGTTATTCAGTACACCGGTGATACAGTTCATAGGGACCGCGACATTCACCACAAAGCGGCTCAGGAACCTCTTCTCCGAGGAAGTGAGCCACCCGATCTTCCCCAGTCCGAAGCCGACCAGCATCATGCTGAAGATCAGGAATACCGCGGAAACTGCGTGAAAAAAATCTGCCATTACTGCTCCGAATTCTGTCTCAGGTCATTATGTTCAGTACGGCGATACACCGTAGTTGCGGTACAGGTATCCCAGTGCCACCGCAAAGACCACCATCAGGATCCAGCCCAGCACGTTCAGGACCTTCTGTCCGGTCGTCCGCACTCTGCCGGCCGCCTCCATCTTCTGCCAGATATCCGCTCTCTCGCCGCGCCTGCGGACCAGCCCGCTGATCAGCACGATCAGGATCATCACGCCGATGATCACATTGGCGCCGACGCTGCCTTCCACGCCGAAGCCGGTGTTGTAGAAGAATCCGTTGCGGGCGGAGGCCGCATCCAGCTTGAAGACGGAGTAGGCGGACACGATGCCGCTGTTCGGGAGGCCGAAGACGATGCTCTGCGAGAAGTTCCAGGCGGTGTGGGCCCAGATCACGGTCCAGAGGCTGTCGTAGAAATAGATGATCAGCGAGAAGAGCACGCCGATCTCGAACACCTGCAGCAGACCGAGCCAGGTGACGTCCGGGTTGAAGTAATGCAGTGCCGAGAATACCACCGAATTGACCAGGATGGCAACCGCCGGCCAGCGGTATCTCCTGCGGAGCTTCTGGTACAGATAGCAGCGGTCGGCGATCTCCTCCGCGCCGGACTGGATCATCACGCTCAGCAGGAACGCGAAGAACAGGGTCGGGTTGAACTCATTAAAGCGCAGCCGGATATCCCCCGAGAGCACGGACATGAGGATGCAGAAGCCGTTCATGCCGCCGCCCAGCAGGATTCCTATGAGGATCGCGCGCAGGTTGTTGCCGTGCCCGTTGTAGAAGAATGCCTTCCACATGGGCCAGTTGGTCCGGAAGATGGTGATGATCACGATGAACGCGATCCAGATGCCGATGAAATCGAAGTACTGCGCCAGGAACAGCGCCGACCCTTCGTCCGGCGCGATGGACGCAAACCAGTCCCGGACCGGCGTGACGCCGTACAGGATCCCCGTTGCGAGCTCTCCCAGGACCATCAGGCCGACGGAAAGAATCACCGCGATCGGGATAATATCCGTCCAGCTGCGGCAGTCCCTCAGCAGGCCGGGTTTCCGTGGTTCCGCGGGTGCCTCCGCGGCGGGTTCCGCAGGTGTTTCCGCAGTTGTTTCCGCGGGTGCCTCTGCGGCAGGTTCTGCGGGCGCCTCTGCCGGCGTCTCAGCGGCAGGCTCTGCAGGTGCCTCCGCGGGCGCTTCTGCGGGTGTCTCTGCAGGCGCCTCCATGGGCTGCTCCGCGGCGGTCTCCGGCATCGCCTCCTGATTCAGCTTCTCTTCTTCCATAGTGATATCCTCTCGTGTATCTGTGGGACTGCGTCATTTTCATCCATATCATATCACACTTCCCCGGTCCTGCGCAGATGGTCCGGCGGGTCAGACGACCGTCGGCAGATATTTCCGGCGCTCCTCCTCGACCACCCGGCGGATCCACTCGCGGTCCGCCAGATTGTCCGCCGCGTCCGCCATCGTCGATTCGTCGGCGAACAGGTCGAACTCGGCCTGCTTGCGCGCGAGGAGCTGCATGACCGCCTCGTCCACGGTGTTCTCGCAGAGCAGATGGTAGACGAGGACGTTCCGGATCTGCCCCATGCGGAAGACGCGGGAGACGGCCTGCCGGGTCAGGGAAGGCTTGATCTGCGGCTCGCAGAAGATGACCACGCTGGCGGCCTGCATGTTGAGGCCGGTGCCTCCTGCCTGGACCTGGCAGAGAAGGATCCCTCCGCCCGGAGCACCGGAGAACCGGTCGATGATCCCCTGCCGGTCCTGTGCCGGCGTGCTGCCGGTGATCTCGCCGCTGAGGGGGAGGCGGACTTCCAGCATCTCCCGGACCTTCCGGATGGTCTCCCGGAACCAGGAGTAGATCACGACCTTCCTGCCCTCGTCGACGGCCGCCCCGCACAGTTCCAGGAGGCGCGCCGCCTTGGAGGACGTGCCCAGGTCCTCCTGCAGGAAAGAGACCCTGCGCATGCCGGTGAAGTTCTTCCCGACCGCCTCAATCGCATAGAACTCCAGGTCCTGCCGGGTCAGTGCGCACCACTCCTGCTCCTCCGTGACCGGCGGCAGTTCCGAGAGCACCTGGTCGCGCCGCCGGCGCAGGTAGACCGGCGCCAGGAGTTCCCGGAAGGCGGGGACGTGGCGCATGCCGGCGTTCGTCCGGATCTCCGGGACCATGTCCGGCCGCACGAACCCGATCAGCTCGCACATCTCGTCCACGCGGTTCTCCAGCGGCGTGCCGGTCATCATCAGGATCCGCTCCGACTCCTCTTCCAGGGTGTGGATCCTCTTCGTCCGGACGGCCTCCGGGTTCTTGATATAGTGGGCCTCATCGATCACCAGCATCGCGAGCGTCATCTTGCCGTCGACCTTGCCGACGACCCTCCCCAGGCTCTCGTAATTGGTGACGGCGGCGCCGCCCACGGCCTGCCAGTCGGCGAGGGCTTTCTCCAGGCCGGTACCGTGCAGGAGATGCGGCACGATCTCGCTGAAATGCACGATCTCGCGGCACCAGTTGATCATGACCGATGCCGGGCAGACGATGAGGAAGTGGCGGCCGGGATCCTCCGAATACAGGTGCGACATGGCGGCGATGGCCTGGATCGTCTTCCCGAGGCCCATCTCGTCGCCCAGCAGCACGCGCTTCTGCGTAAGGATGTAGCGCGCCCCGAAAGCCTGGTAAGCGCGCAGATCCCCGTGGAAGCTGTCCAGCACCAGCGGCGCCGCGTCGATCTGCGCAGCCAGCTGCGCCGGCACGCTGCTGTAGATCATCTCCTGCGGGGCCGTCACACCGGTCAGCTGCTCCAGAAGGGCGTAATAGGCGGCGCTGTTCCTGCGGAAGTCCTCCTCCGCGGCGTCTGCCGGCATGTTCCGTACTTCTTCGTGGAGCTTCACGAACCGCACGGCGCGTCTGTACTCCAGGCTCTCCCGGAGTGCCGCGAGTGCTTCGACGGCGGCCAGTGTCCGCTCCTTCGTCTCCCTCCGGGAGAAGATCCACCGCAGCCGGCCTCGCAGTTCCACTGCTTCCGACAGGACCGCGATCCTGCCGGGGAGATCTTCGCGGAGCTGCTGCGCGTCCTTGCAGATCTCCCGCACAGCCCGGCAGCGGGCGAGCTCCAGGACCAGTTCCCGGCCTCTCTCCGTCTCTGCCGTGAGGCGGATCCGCTCGCGGGCCGACAGTCTCTGCACGAATTCCTCCAGGATCATGCGGATGGAGGTGATCTGCTTATCCCCGATCCCCTCCGTCATGCCCAGTTTCCAGTCGGGGGCCCTGTAGAGATCGCAGAGATTCAGGAAGCCGGCCTGCTCCAGAGCCGCCGTGCGGATCCCGGCGCGCGCCTCCCGGAGCTCTGCGGTCGGGATCTGCGCCAGGGCCTCCGCTGCCTGCTCCCGCACCTGCTCCGCGCACTTCGCGCGGACCTGCTCTTCCCGGACCTGTCCGTCCGCGAAGATCCTCTCAAAAGCCGCGGCCATGTCCTCCATGCCGCGGATCATGTCATTGATCTGCCGGAAATCAGGTGCTGCCATCCTTCGTCTCCTTCTGTGAGGCGCCGCTGTCCCGCGCGCGATACTTCCGTTGCCAAACCGACCGCCCCGCCTTTATAATCGTTGCAGAAACTTCTGCTGATTCACGGAGGCACTATGAAAGAACAGAAAATCATCCTCTTCGACCTGGACGGCACACTGACGGAGTCCGGCGAAGGTATTACAAAAAGCGTGCAGTATGCCCTGCGCGGCTTCGGGATCGAGGAGCCGGACCTTGACAAGCTGCGGGTCTTCATCGGACCGCCGCTCCTCGACGCCTTCTCGCACTACTACGGCCTCACGAGAGAAGAATCCGTCAGGGCGGTCGGGCTCTACCGCGAGCGGTTCCGCACGATCGGGATCTACGAGAACGCGCTGTATCCCGGGATCCGGGAGATGCTGACGTGCCTGCAGGAGGCAGGACACATGCTCGCGGTCGCGTCTTCGAAGCCGGAGCCTTTTGTGCGGACGGTCCTCGACTACTTTGAGATCACGCCCTTCTTCTCCGTGATCGTCGGGGCGACAATGGACGAGACGCGCACCGCCAAGAAGGACGTAATTGAAGAAGCGCTCCGGCAGCTCGGCAGAAGCGGGCATCCGGAGCATGTGATCATGGTGGGTGACAAGGCGCACGATGTCATCGGCGCCTCGCAGGCAGGTGTGGACTGTGTCGCGGTCCAGTACGGCTACGGATCGCGCGAGGAACTGGAAACTGCCGGTGCCCCTGCGATCGCCCGCACGGTGGAGGAGCTGCAGGAGCTGCTCCTCTGACGGTGATCAGAAGTGGAGGATATTCCTCCAGCCTCTTAGGCTGACGGGCTCGTAGCGTTTCTTCAGTTCTTTGGCCAGGTTGCCGCCGCCCGCGTCGGGGATCACGACGTCGCATTCGGTGCCGGCGGCCCCGAACATGATCGTCCGCTCCGCACCGGTCAGGGCGGCGAGCTCTTTCAGCATCCGCCTTCTTGTGGCGGTGCTGCTGTAGACGCGCAGGATCTCTTCGCCTTCCCGGCAGTCCAGCGTGTCCAGGGTGGTCCGCAGGCCGGCGGCCCAGGGCTCCTGCAGAAGGGCCTCCTGCAGCTGCCGGATCTTCTCCTTCCGGTCGACGATCAGGAAATACAGGACATTCTCCGTCACATCGGTCTCCGTATGGACATAGTTCCGGTACGGGGACCCTTTCTTCATTTCATAGAGGGCCTGCATGGCGTCTCCGGCTGTATCGCGCGGATGCTGCGTCCCGAGGCGGTACCCCCTGGTGTAGATGACCAGCAGGTTCTCCTCCACCGTGTTGATATAGTAGGGCAGCTGCCGGGCATTGAGGAAAGCGCTGACCTGCTCCGCGAGACCGCTGTCCATCTTGGTCGTGCGCAGGTAGGTCCGGCTCTTCATGTCATAGAGGACCGCGCCGTCCATGGCGATGATCGGCAGGCGCAGCTCGACGCCGGTCATGACTTCCCGCACGGTCGCCGGCGTCTGCTTGGTGGAGACGGAGAACCGCATGCCGTCCTGGATGAAGCGGTTGAGCTGGATCCTCGTGAACGCGGACAGCTTCCGGTCCTCCCGGAACAGCACGTGGTCGACGCCCGACACGAACAGCGTATCCCGGTCGCGCATCCTCGGCAGGTGCAGGGAATTGATCAGGATCGCCGCCAGCACGCCGATGATCGTGTCCATGGCGCGGTTGAACACAAACAGGTACGGGTCGACGTCCCCGATGTGGTTCATAGTGATACTCAGGAAGACGACCGCGGAAAAATACGCCGACTCCCGGATCCCCAGCAGGACCGCGGAATAGAGGACGACGCCGATGAAGCACACCAGGGCCAGATAGTAGAGGGCGCTCTGGTCGTACTGCACGGCGCCTCCCGAGAGCCAGATGGCTCCGAAGAGCACGACGGATCCCCAGAATGCGCCGGCCAGGGTCCCGATGATCCGGTTCCTGCCGACCTTGAGCATGTTGACGGCGTAGGGCTGCATGCACTGCAGCGCGGCGATGATGGAGTAGAAAGGCGCGCCCCTTCTCCCGCGCAGGTAGTAGATCCCAATACACAGCAGAGCCGCGATGACCGACCGGAGGATCCTCTGCCCGGGGATCGGAAACTTTGCCCTCATATGCTTCTCTTTCCTTTCATCTTCCTTTCATCATCTTATCATCTCCGGGTCAGGCCCATGTCCCGTTCCGGAAGACCGCTTCCGTGCTGCCGTCCGGCCGGATGCCGTCGATGGAGAGATCGTCCGCGCCGACCATGAAGTCCACGTGGATGATGGAATCGTTGATGCCCCGCTCCTTCGCCTGCTCCATGGTCAGGTCATTGCCGTCCGGAAGGACTTCCTTGAAGCCCATGCCCACGGCGCAGTGGCAGCAGGCGTTCTCGTCGAAGAGCGTCTCATAGAAGAGGAAACCGCACTGGTTGACCGGGCTCTCCTTCGGCACGAGGGCGACCTCTCCGAGCATGCCCGCCCCTTCGTCCATGTGGAGCATCCTCTCCAGCAGCGCCTGCCCTTTTTCAGCATGGCAGGATACGGCGCGTCCGTTCTCAAACGTGATGGAGAATCCGTCGATGATCTGGCTGTTCCAGGACAGCGGCTTGACGGCCACGAGGGTCCCTTCGCACTTGCCCGCGACGGGGGAGGTGAAGATCTCCTCGGTGGGCATGTTCGGAATATAGAAGGCACCGTTCAGCGGATTGACATCGCCCGCGCCGGCCCACTTGGCGCCGGGGATCAGGTCGACGGTGAAATTCGTGCCGTTGGCGCTCGTATAATGCATAGAGGAGAAGCCCTGCGCATTGAGCCACGCCGCCTTCTCCTCAAGGAAGTCGGTGTGCGCTTTCCACTCCGCCACCGGATCGTTGTCCTCCGTGACACGCACGGTCTTCAGGATCGCGTCCCAGAGTCTGTCCACGGCGTCCGCGGCGCCGGGGAAGCATTTCTGCGCCCACTTCTCCGAAGGATACGCGGCGATCGCCCACTGGTGCCTGCCGTCGATGGCGTTGCGGTAAGGCTTGAGGACGCGGGCCCGGCTCTGCGCGACCGCGGAGAGCTTCTCCGGGTCCACGCCGTTCATGGCGTCGGGGTCCTCGGAGACGACGAAGATGCGGCAGGGAAGGTCCTCCACCATCTGCTGCTGTTTCGCTTCCTCCCAGGGAAGGACCTTGGAGAGGACCTCCTGGTCCGCGTACAGGAAATTCGCCCGGCTCACGGCGTCGCAGGTCCAGTCGATATTCACTTTCTTCGCGCCGGCCTGATAGCACGCTTCCGTCACCATGGCAGCGAATTCGTGCTGCTCGACGGAGATGGTCAGCTGCACGACCTGTCCCGGCTGCACGTTCGCGCCGGTGCGCACGATGAGTTCTGCGTATTTGCGGAAGATGCTGTCTGTGATGATCATGATCGTTATTCCTTCTTTCTGTATTTATATTTATTAGCCTTGTTGTTCCGTCCCGCCGTCTCTGCGGTCTGTGCCCCGGCAGGGCATCATTCGTCCAGGATGGAATATTTGTCCCCGAACAGCTCGCGGATGGTCTTGTACTGCTCTTCCGTCAGCTTCACGGTCTGCTTGCGGGAGTGGAGCAGGATGTGGCCCGCAATGCTGTCGCACCGGTCGATGATCTGCTCATAGCCGACGCAGATCTCCGAGAACAGCAGGTTGTTCTGCGTCTGGCAGGCGCCGCTGTGGAGCCTGCGGACGTGCTTCTTGCTGATCTTGCCGTGGATGTCGGTGATGATCTCCCGGTAGACCTGGATCGTGCTCGCGAGCCGCATGTTCTGGAGGGCGTACTCGTGGACCGTCACGTCCAGGATCTCCTGGGCGGCCTTGCCGAACAGATCCAGATCCCTGCGGGCCTCTTCGGAGAACGATCCGCCTTCCCGGCGGAAGGCGTCGATGCTGCTGCGCATGCCCGTGATCTTGTTCGCGATCTCGGTGTAGTCGTTGATCGTGCTCTGCAGGAAGGAAAGATTGCCGGCCTCCGTGTCCTGCATCCTGCGCTCCGAGATCCGAATGCAGTAGGCGCGCAGCTGGTCCGCGTAGCGGGAGGCTTTTCTCCCGAGTGCACGCACTTTCTGCTCCTGCTTCGGGTCATCCGACGCGATCGACCGCAGGTACGCGGCAAAATACTCCTGCACCACATCCGCCAGCATCCCGGCCGCCGTGCGCACCTGGTCGATGGCGAAGGGCGGGTTGGCGAGGAAGAGCGGGTTGAGGATCGTGAGGGTGTCCGCCTGTTCCTCCTGCTCCGCCTTGCTGTAAGGGATCGCCCGCGTCACCAGCTTCGGGAGCAGGTCCGCGAGCGGCAGGAACACGATGCATCCGGCCACGTTCACCAGTGTGTGGAAGGCGGCGATGCCGACAGCGCCGGCCTCCTGCTCCATGAAAGGAAACCGGATGATCAGATGCAGCACGTAGAAGATGACCAGGAAGCCCGTGTTCCTCAGAACGTTATAGAACAGGTGGATGAGGGCGGCTCTCTTCCCGTTGTTGCCGGCCCCTGTCGAGGCCAGGATCGCGCTCAGGCAGGTACTGATCTGGGCGCCGCAGACGATGGGGATGGCCATGCCGAAGGTGACGCCCACGGACATCGCCAGCGCCTGCAGGATGCCGATCGCGGCGGCGGAGCTCTGGATCAGCACCGTCGCGAGGATCCCGACGAGCACGCCGAGAAAAGGATTGGAGAAGCTGAGCATCATCCTCTTGAACGCCGGCACGTTCTGCAGCGGCGATACGGAGGTGCTCATCACGCTCATGCCGATCATCATGACCGAGAAGCCGATGAGGATCGACGCGATCGAGCGCGTCTTGTTCGACTTCGTGAACATCATGGCCACGATCCCGCCGATCGCCAGGAAAGGCGCGAACGTCGCAGGCTGCAGGAGCTGCAGGAAGAGCGATCCGCCGCCTCCGCCCAGGGAGTTCAGGCTGAGGAGCCAGGCCGTCGCGGTGGTTCCCAGGTTGGCGCCGATCATCACGCCGGTGGCCTGCGCCAGCTTCATGATGCCGGAATTGACGAGACCGACCGTCATGACGGTCGTCACGGAGGACTGCATGAACACGGCCAGGAGCGTTCCGAAACCCCAGCCCGCGTAGCGGTTGCCGGTCACCTTCTCGATCAGTCCGGTCAGCCTTCCGCCGGCGATCTGTGACAGAGACTCACTCATGACGTTCATGCCGAAAAGGAACAGGGCAATGCCGCTGAGAAGTCCCGTGATCAGTGTCAGGGTCTCACTTGCACTCATAATTTTGTCTGCTTCTTTCTTCTGTTTCTTTTCTTCTCTTACTTCCTGTTGACTGCCGCGAAGATATTTTCATCTGCATAAGCACATAATGCACCACCAGTATATAGCATCCCGGCCAAAGCCGCCACCCCTCCGCCGCATTCCGCGCCTGCTCCCGTGCCTGTCCCGCGGCGCTCTGCTGTGTGATTGTTCCGAATCAGGTACAGTCTTCCGGCGGGGGCTTTTTTGCTTGTCTAAACCAGTTTGCTGCATTAAAATTGAAACAGGATTGAAACTTTGTTCTTTCATGTTTCAACCCGTTCCTGCAGCGCACGTCTACACTTCACAGAAAGGGGCGGTCATGCTCGTCGTCAAATTCCTTCTCGGTCTCGTGCCGATCATCTGGCTCGTCATTGCTCTCACCTTCCTCAAGATGCCCGGCTACAAAGCCTGTCCAATCGCCGTTCTTTTTGCAGGCGCTACGGCGGTCCTCTTCAAGGGGCTGCCGCTTATTTCCGCTGCGACTTCCGTCGTCGAAGGTGTGTGTACCGCTCTCTGGCCGATCATCCTCGTGATCCTGGCGGCTCTGTTCGTCTACGGACTCACCTGCGAGACCGGCGCGATGGATCGGATCAAGAGCATGCTGGCAGGCGTCTCCCGCGACAAACGTGTCCTGGTGCTGCTCATCGGCTGGAGCTTCGGATGTTTCATGGAAGGTATGGCGGGCTTCGGCACGGCGGTCGCGATCCCCGGTTCGATCCTCGTCGGGCTGGGCTTTGACCCTCTCAGCACCCTTCTTGCGCTTCTGGTCGTCAACTCGACGCCCACGGCCTTCGGCAGCGTCGGCGTCCCGCTGACCTCCCTGGAGTCCGCGACCGGCCTGGCCGCCGGCGCCCTCTCCTCCAACACGGCGCTGATCTCCGTGCTGCTCATGTTCCTGTCGCCCTTCCTCATGGTCTTCATCGTCGGCGGCGGCATGAAAGCTTTCAAGGGGCTCCTGCCCTTCACCTTGCTGTCCTCGGCAGCCTTCGTCATCCCGCACTTCATCCTTGCGACCTTCGCAGGACCGGAGCTTCCGAACATCATCGGCTCGATCTGCTCGCTGATCGTCTCCGTCCTGGCCGCGATGCGCATGAAGGACCACGAGATTCCGGAGGAATATCTGGTACAGGAACAGAAGACCGACTCCGCGCTCACCGTCTCCGACGCCGTCAAAGCCTGGAGCCCCTTCATCCTGATCTTCTTCCTGCTCCTGTTTACATCGAAGCTGTTCCCCTTCATCAATAAGCCGTTGTCCTCGATCAGTTCCAGCATCCCGCTCTACATCGGCGAAGGCGCGGCGCCCTCCAGCTTCACCTGGATCAATACGCCGGGCGTCTGGATCATTCTTGCCGGTATCATCGGCGGCCTGATTCAGGGTGCTTCGCTTCCGTCCATCCTGGCTGTGCTCGGCAGGACCGTCCGCAACAATCTCAAGACCATCCTGACGATCTGCTCCGTCCTCGTGACCGCCAAGCTCATGGTCCACAGCGGCATGACCACCGACGTCGCGGACGTCCTGGTCATCACGGCCGGCAAGTTCTACCCGCTCTTCTCCCCGATGGTCGGTGTTCTCGGCGGTTTCGTCACCGGCTCCGGCACGAACACGAGCGTCCTCTTCGGCCCTCTCCAGGCGGAAGCTGCCGCCCAGCTCGGCATCGCCCAGGAATGGCTCGGCGCCGCCAACTCCCTCGGCGCCGGCGTCGGGAAGATGATCTCCCCTTCCAACGTCGCCCTCGGCTGCGCCGCCGTCGGCCTCAGCGGCAAGGAGAACCTCGTCATCGGCCGCATCTTCAAATACTGCCTCCTCTACGCCGTCGTCGGAGGTATCATCTGCTTCGCCCTTGCGTGAGTTTTCGTGGGGGCTCACACAGGGGACGGTTCTCTGTGTGAATGCAGGGCTGAAACACCGGAAAATTCAGATTATATGCGGGCCGCACGGGGGGACAGTCCTCTGTGCGGCCCGTACCACATAAAGGCAGCCTGCATCCGTTCGTTCCACGATCACTTTGCGGAGATACACGCAGATCTGTCCGGCACGCCTGCCGGGCAATGTCCCAACTCGCGTCTCGCTCTGATGAGCGATCCGCTCAGACAGTAGGACAACACAAGCCGCGGCCCGAAGCCGCGGCTTGTGACCCGTCAGGCGCACTGGCCAGATCAAGTGTATCAACCCGCTCGTTCAAAGTGGAGCGAACAGACGCAGGCTGTCTTTATGCAGTGTGAGCCGCGCAAGGACAATGCCCGCCGTGCTCACCAGGAGAACCTGTCCTGGCGGTGAAGTCGGCGCGGATGGCTTTTCCTCCGATGAACACGATACGGCCGAGGACTGTCTTTGCGCGCTGCAGATCGCGTGGTGGGGAGCCGTTCTCTGTGTGATCAGCAAGTTAAACTGGAAAAAAGACCAGCTGTTTCGCACGCAGCACGGGGCAGTTCTTGCGCGGCCCACGTAGCGTTTCCAGCATGCACGCAAGGATACAGGACCCACACGAGCCTTAAAGAAGAAGCACTCGAATATACCTGATCGCAGGAAGGCCCCTGGCAGTTCGGAGGCGCTGTGTCCGCACAGCGTCTCCGTTGTCCTACTGTCTGAGGACGCCGGTCTTCAGAGCGGCGTCCGAGTTGGGACATTGGCTGACAGGGGCCTTTCTGGGATCTATGTATATTCTGCTGATTCGTCCGGCACGTGTGGGTCCTGTATCCTTACGTGCATGTTAGAAAAAACTGCGAGCCGCACAGAGGACTGTCCCCTTGTGCGGCCCGCATAAAATCTGGATTTTTTACCTTTTCAGACGTGCTCTCACACAGAGAACCGTCCCCTGTGTGAGGCCCTGCGTGACCCCTGTGTGAGCTCAGTCGCGGACGACGACGGAGATGCCGTTCGGGATGCAGGTGAGGGAGGCGTCCGGGCCCTTGAGCTCGCGGGCAAGCTTGTAGGCTTCCTGGAGGTTCGGGGCGTAGGTGAGTTTGAGGCCTTCGATCATTGCCTGCTGTTCGGGCTCCGCGACGAAGATCACGCGGTACTTTCTGGCGATGCGGGCGAGGATCTGGGAGCACCACTGGTCGGGGGCTGTCTTCTCCTGCGGCGTGGCCAGGAATTTCTGGTAAGCTGTCTCGATGTCCGGCTCGTCGGCGATGATGTGATAGAAGAAGTCACCGCCGGTGCCGTCCGTGCAGGAGGCGAGCATGATGATGACGCCGCCGTCCTTGACGGTCGCTTCCGCGGCTGTCATGCCCTTCGGGGACTGGTAGGCGTTCTGGTCGAGCGGCCAGCCGCCGTTGGTCGAGATGACGATGTCCGCCGGCTGCGGCTTCACGCACACATATTCCGCGATGAAATCACAGCCCTTGCGGTGGGCCGTCTCATAGTTGCCGGCGAAGGCCGCCACGGTCTTCTTGTTCTCGTCGATGACGACGTTCACGATGTAGGCCAGCTTCGACATCTTCGCTGCCGCGAGCATATCCTCGTGCATCGGATTGTGGTCCAGGATGCCCGTGCGGGCATAAGGGCTGTCGATGAACTTGGAGCAGTGGTTGCCCATGACCGTCACCGCGTCCGCGATGCCGGGCAGGATGCTCTTTCTGCCGCCGGAGAAGCCTGCGAAGAAGTGCGGCTCGATGAAGCCTTCCGCCACGAGAAGCGAGGTTTCCATGGCCACCTTGTCCAGGATGCAGTCGGGACCGGAGGGCAGGACGCCCACCTTCACGTTCTTGGAAGGATCGTGCGCGTCATGCACGACGATATTGTCCTTGAACTCCTCGTAGAGTTCGTCGCCCAGTTTGCTCCGGAGTTCGTCGATGCTCGTCGGGCGGTGGAAGCCGGTGGCGACCAGCAGGGTGATGCGGATGTCCGGGCTGCCCTCGCGCAGCTCCCGGATCATATTCGGCAGGATGTCGCGGCTGGGGACCGGACGGGTGTGGTCACTGATGATGATGACGCAGTCCGGCTTGCCCTTGGCGAGCTCCGACAGCCTGGGGCTGTCGATGGGATGCTCCATCGCCTCCCGGACGATCTCGATTCCGCTGCGGTCGCTGGCCAGCTTGTCGACATTGCTCAGGAGTACCGGTGTATCGTCCGGCACCTGCAGGTCCTGCGTGGTGTCTTTATAAAAGAACCTGACTGTCTTCATGAATATCCTCCAATGCGCAGTGGTCCTGCGCAGCTAATTCCATTGATAGAGAGAAGGCCGGGAAAATGCCGTTCAAGCGCATCTTCCCGGCCGGTTCATTCTACAGCAGCTGTCACGTCAGAGGACGTCAGGACTGATAGCAGACCTTGCCCGGATTCAGGATCAGGTTCGGGTCGAAGACGTTCTTGATGCCGCGCATCAGTTCCATGTTGGTCTCGCCAACGGACTCGGTCAGATATTTGACCTTGCCGCGGCCGATGCCGTGCTCGCCGGAGACCAGGCCGCCGCAGGCCGTCGCTTCCTTGTAGAGCTTCTCGAAGTACGTGTCCACGCGCTTGACGAACTCTTCCTTCGTCAGGTCGTTGCTGCACTGGTAGATGTGGAGGTTGCCGTCGCCGGCGTGGCCGAAGCTCTTGATCTCCAGACCGCACTCCTCGCCGGTCTTCTTGGCGAAAGTAAGGAATCTCGCGATCTCCTTGATCGGCACGACCACGTCGCACTCGTCGAGAAGCTTCGTCTCTTCCATGATCGCCTCGAGGAAAGCGGATCTCGTCGCCCACGCGTCACGCAGCTTCTGCGGGTTGTCGATGACCATGACGTCCACGGCGCCCTCTTCCAGGAGCAGCTCGGCTGCCTTCTCGACGCGGCCCATGATCTCTTCCTCGTTCTCGCCGTCCAGCGTGATCAGCAGGTAAGCGCCGACTTCCACACCGTCCACGGTCTTCGGGAACACTTCGCGCTTCGCATAGCGCTCGGAGGAGAGGATGATCTCTCTCTCCATGAACTCGAGGGCCTGGGGATCCATGTTGGCCATCTTGAACTTCGGCACCGTGGAGATGGCGGTCTCCAGATCCGGGAAAGGAACGATCAGGGACAGTGTATTCTTAGGAGCAGGGATCAGCTTCAGGGTGAGCTCGACGAGGATGCCCAGTGTTCCCTCGGAACCGATCATCAGGTTGAGCAGACTGTAGCCGGAGCTGGTCTTGGAGACCTTGGCGCCGAAGCTGGTGATCTCGCCGTTCGGAAGGACGACCTTCATCGCGAGGACATAATCTCTGGTGGTGCCGTACTTCACGGCGCGCATGCCGCCGGCGTTCGTGGAGACGTTGCCGCCCACGGTCGCAAGCTTCTCGCCCGGATCCGGGGGATACATCATGCCCTTCGTCAGTGCATCCTCCGCGAGGGTCTGCAGCAGGACGCCGGGTTCGATCGTGACGCTGAAGTTCTCCAGGTCATAGCCGAGGATGCGGTTCATCTTGATCGTCTCGACGACGACACCGCCGTACACGGGCACACATCCGCCTGCCAGGCCGGTCGCCGCGCCGCGCGTCGTGACCGGGATGTGGTTCTCGTTGCAGATCTTCACGACTGCGGAGATCTCTTCTGCGGAGGTCGCCTGCAGGACGGCTTCCGGCATATTCTCGCCGTAGATCGGCATCTCATCGCGACCGTAGTCGGGATTCAGGTCATCTCCCCACAGGATGTGTCCCGGTGCCGCCGCCTTCAGCTGCTCCAGGATCTCCGGTGTCACTTTGTTGTACTGTGCCATGGCTGCTCCTTTCTGTTACGTTCATTTTGTCTAAACAGCAAAACTTCATGTCCCGATTATAGCATATATGCAAACAATCATGTCCAGAATTGCGCAAAAAAAGGCGCCGGAATTGTCTATTTTGGCGAACATTTCCGGCACCTTCCCAATCATTATGAAAAAACAGTACAGCAATCATCCTTCCGCAAACGCGAGCACTTCCTCCAGCGCGGCGACTGCGTCCTCCGCGGCAGGGTCTGCACTGCGCAGTGCTTTCTCCCGCAGGATGTCCGGCACGTACCAGAGCGACCGGAGCCCCGCCGCCCGGGCGCCGAGGTAGTCCTTCCGGTAGTTGTCCCCGATGAAGAGGCACTCGTCGGGACTGCAGCCGCTCTTGCGGACGCAGCAGGCGAAGAAGGCCTCCGAAGGCTTCTCCGCACAGGCCTCCTCGCTGGTCACGACGAAGTCCACATACTGCAGAAGCCCCAGCTGTTCCAGCTTATAGAGCTGGATGTACGCCGTCATGTCCGTGCCGATCCCGATCCGGATCCCCCGCTGCTTCAGTGCCCGCATCGTCTCCGCGGCCCCCGGCGAAATGACGGAGACATCGACCAGTGTCTTCCAGTAGATGTCCGTCATCCGCACCGCGTGCGGGGACAGCGGCAGGCCGTGTTCCTCCAGGATGTTCTGGAAACGGATGGCCCGGTTGTGGTAGGCGCTGACATCCCCCATCTGCACGTGCAGCCGGTGCATCATCTCCACGGACAGTTCGCCCGCGCGTCCGGGTTCCCAGCCGAACTGCTCCTGAGCGTACGCGGAAAGCGCCGCCAGCGCCTTCTCGTTCGCGCCGAGATAGTCGTAAAGTGTGTCGTCGATATCAAAGATCACCGTTCTGATCATGCTGTCCTCTCTCCTTCTGCGCTGTGCGCGCTCTGCGGAACGATCTTCCATGCCTCAATGAGGCGGTCCAGGCTCCACGCGGCGTTGGCGGGGCTGGTGGACGGGAGGCAGACGCACGCCCTGCCGGTCACGGGTTCGGTGTAGCGGCGGTACATTTTCTCGGCGGTACGGCCGTTCACGAAGATCTGCCGGATCTGCGCCGTCCGCAGGATCTGCGAGAGGTCATTGGGCACGACGTCGCGGATGGAGGCGTCCGAGGAGCCGGTGATCTCACAGGACTGAATGACGTCCCAGACCGCGATGTGGTTGCGGAGCAGGAAGGCCCGTTTCTCCGGGATCGTCCCGGGGACCTCCTCCCCGAAGACCGCGGCGAGCACTTTCCAGTACCGGTTCTGCGGATGCCCATAGAAAAAGCCTGTCTCCCTCGACTTCACAGACGGAAAGCTGCCCAGGATCAGGACCTCCGACTCGGCATCATAGACCGGCGGGATCGGATGCAGGATCATATGCTGTCTCCCTTCCGCAGCGGGGAGCTTCTGCATAAAACGAACAGCATTGCCGCCCGCGCGCACAATGCTGTTCGTCCCCGTCTCCACACCGCTGCAGGTATTGAGACCATCTTACTTGATTTGACCGGAGCGCGCAAGCCGCTCCGTCTGTCCGCTCCGCGTCTTCAGACCAGGAAGGACCGGTGTCTCCACGCGATCACGATCCCGCCTGCCAGGACCAGTGCCGACAGTCCGCAGAGAAGAAGGATCTCTTCAGCGGAAGGCGCCGTGTCCGCTGCCGCTGCGGCATCTTCCGTGCCCGCTTCCTGTGCCATCTCGTGCATGCCCTGCATACCGTGCTGCCCGCCTTGCATGTCTACCGTCGGCATCTCACCGTCTTCGCCCATCGCGGGCATCTCCGGCATCTCACCGTCCTCGCTCATTGCGGGCATTTCCGGCATTCCGCTGTCGTCGCTGCTACTCTCCCCGGCGAAAGTCATACTGTCCTTTCTCCCGCCTCGCCGGCGGCCGGTTCTTCCGCCGATGCTGTCCGCGGCGCTTTCCTCCGCGCTTTCAGGGGCTGTCCCGTCGTTTTCTTCTGCGCTGTTCTCAGCGTTTCCGAATCCGCCCATGTGACCCATACCGCCCATTTCAGACATCCAGCTGTCCAGCGTTCCCTGGGATGTCCCCGCTGTGCCGGCGCTCGTGACGGTTCCTTCCAGCGTGATCTCTTCAGAAATGTCACCGACGGTGATCGTGTAGGTCTCTCCTACGGACAGTTCCGGACAGCTCAGCGTCGCCGCCGAGAAAGCATACGGCACTTCACAGGAGAGCAGCTCCTTGCCTTCCGCATCCAGGATCGTCACGGTGGTGCCGGCCTCGCCGCTGCAGAGATACGTGATCGAGCACTGCCCGGAGCTGCTGTCCGGGTTCTCCAGCATGGAGGACCCTCCGAAGGCCATCACAGTGCCTCCGCTGATGGTGGCGGTACCGCCGCTCTCGCTGCCGAAGTCGATGGCGTTGTTGCCGCCGGAAGCGCCGCTCATGCTGACGAAGACGCTGCCTCCCGTGATGATCACATCCCCGTTGGAGTCGATGCCGTCCGCGTCTCTTCCTTCGCTGTTCAGGATCGTGAGGCTGCCGCCGGCGATCAGGACGTACGTCTCGTCCTCGGCCGTCCCTTCAGCCGTCTCCCCGGCTGTCTCCTCGGCCATCTCCCCGGCTGTCTCCTTGGCCGTCTCTGCCACACCCGCATCCGTGCTGCCGCCCATGGGACCCATGCCGAATCCGGTGGTGCTTCCGCCGTTCGCGTTGATCCCGTCGTCCGTGGCGCTGATCGTGACCTCGCCGTCGTAAATCTCCACGACCTGCGCCTCCAGGCCCTCATAGCAGCTGTTCACGGTGATGCTGCCGCCCAGCACGTAGATGCCCGTGTCGGAGTGGATCGCGTCGTCCCCGGCCGTGATCGTCAGGTCCGCACCGGTGAAGGCAAACGCCTCATTCACGTTGATCGCGTCCGCCGGCGCCTCGACGGTGATAGTGCCGCCGGTGATCGTCAGTTCATCGTTCGCCTCGATCCCGTGCTGATATTCCGCCGTGACCGTGAGGCTGCCGCTGCCGTTGATCGTCAGGTCGTCGTGCGCATAGATCGCGCCGCCGGTCCCGTCCTCGAGCGCTTCCTCGGAGTACTCCGCGCCGCTCGTCAGATCGTTTTCCGTACCCTCCGCAAGTGTGAGAAAAACTTTGTCAGCTCCCTCCACCCGGATGCAGGCATCGTCGCTGCAGTTGACCGTGACGCCGTTCAGCAGGATCCAGACCTTCGAATAGTTGTGGGAATCCACGATGATGCTGCCGTCCGTCAGGTCGCCGGAGATCTCGTAGAAGCCGCTCTGTGTGATGTAGACATTTCCGTCATAGGCGTAGGCGCCGCTGCCGGAGACCTTGGCCGTATCGCCGTTCAGGGTGATCACCGTCGAAGAGGCCACATCCCACGTCCCATCCAGATCATTATCGGAAAAATATTCATTCCCCTCATAGGACTCCGCATCCTGGTCCGCGATGACCTGCACGCCCAGCCTCTCGCCGTTCATGAACAGCACCGTGACCAGCAGTGTCAGGATGATCGTGATGATGCAGATTCTGTCGATGTTTTTATGTGTGGACATGACTGTTCCTCTTAATCCGTTAAACGGGTGTTGTTCCGTGTGTCTTAATCTCATGCCGTCTCGTGCTGACCCGGCTGTCGCATGTTATCCCATGTACTCGCCGTTGTAGCTCACGAGCACCGCGCTCTCCACGCCTTCCAGTCCGTCGAGGTCATTGATGAAGGCGGTGTCGTCACTCTTGAGGCGGACTTCCATGTTCATCTCGATGCGGCCCTTCTGCACGGTCTTGCTCTTGACCACGCAGCGCTCGGTGGCTGCGCGCAGCAGCTGCATCGCGTTCTGCTCGCTCTGCTGTCCGTCGCACTGCACGACCACGATGTAAGGATTCGTGTGCGGCTTGCGATTGACGAAGACCAGCAGGATCAGGCCGATCACCACGCTGCCGATCACCGCCAGCGGAAGCAGGCCCGCGGCGAGCACGATGCCGGCCGCGATGGACCAGAACAGGAAGGCGAGATCCAGCGGCTCCTTGACCGCCGTCCTGAATCGCACGATCGACAGGGCGCCGACCATACCGAGGGACAGGACCACATTGCTGGTGACCGCCAGGATCACGAGCGTCGTGATCATCGTGAGCGCCAGAAGCGTGACCCCGAAACTCGAGGAATACATGACCCCCGAACAGGTCTTTTTATAGATAAACAGGATGAAAAGTCCGATGCCAAACGCCAGCGCCAGCGCCAGCACCATGTCCAGCACACTCACCGCTGCTACGTTCTCAAGAAAACTGGATTTGAAAATATCACTGAAGCTCATGACCGATCTCCTTTCTCGCTGATCTGTGGTCCTTATCTGTTACATCCCCATGTTGCGCAATACATCCTGCTTGTCGTGCAATACATCCTGCCTGTCGCGTATTACATCTTGCTTGTCGCGTATTACATCCTGCATATCGCATATTTCGAAAAAGCCGTCGCCCTTCTCCCGGGCGTCTCCACGCAGTCCCGGATGATGGAGGGCAGGTAGGCGTCCCATTTTACTTCCAGGATGATCTCTCCGTTCCCGGCCGGGATCGTCGGGCAGTCCGGATCCAGCAGGTCCGTGCAGGAGAGCCCGGTCCGGATGTCATAGTCGAAGGTCACCCGCACATTGCCGGGGGCGTAGACGAACGGCTCTCTTGTGTAATCGACGATCGTCTTCGGCCGCAGCCCTTTGCCCTGCATCCGGCTGTACAGCTCCCCGACGAGCTCCCGCCTGTAAGGGCCGATCTTCTGGGATTCCAGCCCTCCTTCCGGCAGGTCCGGCGCGGAAGGCTTCAACATTTCCTCCCGCATCCATTCCAGGTCCCCGTCGACGATCGCCTGCGCCTCCGCAGCCGTCAGCTGCGCCGCATACTTGGTTCCCAGGCCGTTGCGCTTGCTCTTTTTCTCCAGCTTTATGAAGGAAGGGTCTCCGTTGTAGTAGCGGATCCTGTATTTCTCCCGCATGTTCACGCCGTCGATCTTCTCCCGCAGCGCCGTGTCCGACGCATCGTCGAAGTACAGGCTCCGGATCAGCGTCTTCCCGCCGATCGTGTAAGGATCCGGCTGTGCGACCGCCCGCAGCCTCTGCCGTATACACAACAGATCCGACCAGCTGATCTCATGCTTCCATTCATGTCGATATCTCATCGCTGCCTCCTTTCTTGTTCCGTTCTGGGAGTACTATAGCCTGCGAACCTTAGCGGAAACTTAAAATGATGAGAGATTGTTGCTGGGGTTGTTTTTTTGGGGGGGTGGCTGGCTGGCGCGGATGATAGCTGTCTATTCGGCTGTCTGATGGGCGTTTTAGACAGCTGAGTTGACAGCTGTAAGTGCTCACCTGTCTGCTCTGCTGTCTGATGGGCGTTCTAGACAGCTGGATCGACAGCTGTCAGCGCTCACCTGTCTGCTCTGCTGTCTGATGGGCGTTCTAGACAGCTGGATCGACAGCTGTCAGCGAGCCCCTGTCTGCTCTGCTGTCTGAGAGGCGTTTCAGACAGCTGGATCGACAGCTGTCAGCGCTCTCCTGTCTGCTCTGCTGTCTGATGGGCTTCATAGACAGCTAAGTTGACAGCTATCAGTGCTCACCTGTCTGCTCTGCTGTCTGATGGGCTTCATAGACAGCTGAGTCGACAGCTGTCAGCGCTCTCCTGTCTGCTCTGCTGTCTGATGGGCGTTTTAGACAGCTGGATCGACAGCTGTCAGTGCTCACCTGTCTGCTCTGCTGTCTGAGAGGCGTTTTAGACAGCTGGATCGACAGGCGCAGCTGGCATAAAAAAAAAGAGGCTGTCACAGCCTCCATTCAGATCTTTGCCAGCAGCATGTTTTCCAGAAGATAATAAACCCCCCGGCAAAGATTTCCTCTATAGTCTTTGCCAGTAGCTTATTTTCCGGACAAAAATAAACACCCCGGCAAAGGTTTCCCCTAAGCTCTTTGCCACCAGCTTGTTTTCGGAACAAAAATAAACACCCCGGCAAAGGTTTCCCCTAAACTCTTTGCCGC
>DFIR01000087.1 GCA_002372815.1 Lachnospiraceae bacterium UBA3692 | reverse complement strand
GAGGCGGTGTAGGGAACGAAGAAGACCAGGATGATCAGCGCCGAGATCAGGGACAGCATGTGCTTCTTATCCCCGTAGCGCCTTGCGAAGAAATCCGGGATCGTGATCGCCCCGATGCGCTCAGAATACCTGCGCAGGAGCTTCGCGACAAAAAGGAAGTTCAGATAAGTGCCGACCGCCAGGCCGATCGCCGTCCAGCCCACTTCCGCGACGCCCGCGATATAGGCGAGGCCGGGAAGTCCCATCAGCAGATAGCTGCTCATGTCCGATGCCTCGGCGCTCATCGCCGTCACCAGCGGTCCGAGTCCCCGCCCGCCGATGTAGAACGCGTCCGAAGTGTCGCTCGCGCCTTTTCTGCTGAAAATGACGCCGATCAGCAGCATTCCCAGCATATAAGCCGCCATGGTTACGATGATCAAAGTCTGTGAAGCGGTCATGTGTTCCTCCAAATCGAATCTTAAAAGGGTCCAACAGATGGCATTATAGCACAGACATGACCAGAACGAAATACAGAACAATGTATAGAACGTATTCCATACATTGTTCTGTCATAGACGCAATATTTACAGATTATCAGCTATTTTTAAGCTATACACTCTGCGATAATCCGGATAGGACAATTTTCAGAATATTAGCCGTTTCCGCGATAGCTCTGCAGAAACAGCGGGGTCATGCGGTCGCTGTACCCCACCAGCGAGTACTCCCCTCCGCAGAGGCACCAGTCGTAGAGCAGGGCCCGCTCCCACAGGGCGTAGGCCTTCATGATGTCGTTCGCGGTGAAATCCGTCCGGAGTTCCCCCTTCTTCTGCCCTTCCAGAATGATCTTCCGCAGGAGGCGGAAATAGACTCTGCCGCGGTCCAGGAGCTGCTTCTCCCCCTGGGCGAAGAGCTGTGTGGACAGGAGGCGCGCCAGAAGGTCCCTGGAAATGCTGTCCTCGATCATGGCGAAGAGCTCGTGGTTGAGCCGGCGCAGGATCTCAATGGCGTCCTCCCGCAGGTCCAGCTGTTCCGAGAGTTCCTCGTACTTCTCGTCGAAGACGCTGGCGAGGGTGCCGAGCAGGGCGTCTTTTCCGTTAAAATAGTGGTAGAAAGAGCCCCGCGACGTGCCGGATTCGAAGAGGATGTCCTCGACCGTCGTCTCCTCGTAGCCGTTCTCGTAGAAAAGTTTCCAGGCGGCGGCGATGATGCGGCCGCGGGTGTTGCGATTGTTTTTTCTGGGCATGGCGGTACCTGTCCTTATTGCCAATTTCCGCAAAGCATTGTAGAGTGGAGTGTACTAAATAAAAGTGTGAGGAGTTTCCGGATATGTGGATTGCAGACAACTGGAAAGATTATGAGATACTCGATACGGACAGCGGCGAGAAGCTCGAGCGCTGGGGCGAATACAGACTGATCCGTCCGGACCCGCAGGTGATCTGGACCACCGGGCGCGGCAGGGACTGGAACCGCCCGAACGCCCACTACCACCGCAGCTCGAAAGGCGGCGGCGAGTGGGAATTCTTCAGCCTTCCGAAGGAGTGGAGCATCAGCTACCGCGAGCTCACCTTCCGGCTGAAGCCTTTCAGCTTCAAGCACACCGGCCTCTTCCCCGAGCAGGCCGTCAACTGGGACTGGTGCGGTGAGCGCATCCGCCGCGCCTGCGAATCCGGCAGGACCGTCCGGGTGCTCAACCTCTTCGCCTACACCGGCGGCGCAACCCTCGCTGCCGCTTCTGCCGGCGCGCAGGTCACCCATGTCGACGCTTCCAAAGGCATGGTCACCTGGGCAAGAGAAAACGCAGCCGCCTCCGGCCTCGCAGATGCACCGATCCGCTGGCTCGTCGACGACTGCGGTAAATTCGTCGCGCGTGAGATCCGCCGCGGCAGCCGCTACGACGCGATCATCCTCGACCCGCCCTCCTACGGGCGCGGCCCGAAGGGAGAGATCTGGAAAATGGAAGAAAGCATCTTCCCCTTCCTGCAGAGCTGCAGCAAGCTGCTCTCCGACGCGCCTCTCTTCGTCCTGCTCAATTCCTATACCACCGGCCTGCAGCCGGCAGCGCTCACTTATCTGCTGCGCGCTGCCATGGATCCGGTCATGCCGGGCTCCGTCGAGGCGGAGGAGATCGGTATTCCGGTGACCCGGACATGTCTCTGCCTGCCCTGCGGCGCCAGCGGAAGGTGGACCCCCGACCTCACATGACCGCGTGATTCTGCACGCCGTTCTCCTCGAAGACCATCGTCACCTGTCCCTGCTTCGGCAGGACAGCGGTCTTCGCGGGGCCGTCCGGCCCTCTCCCCCGGTCGCTCTCCTCGATCCGCTTGCGGATCTGGAGCATCCGGCGGTCCAGCTGATTGATCATATCCGCGCTGTAGCGCAGCTCTTCCGAGATGCTCTCGGCATTCTTGATCTGCTTCTTGTACTTCATCTTGTGCTCGACACTGGCCCAGAAATCCATGGCGATGGTGCGGAACTGCACCTCGACGTTCATGAATCTCTTCCCCTGTGACAGGTAGACCGGTGTCCGCAGGATGATGTGCAGGCTTCTGTACCCGTTCGCCTTAGGATTCTCGATATAATCCTTCTCCTGCAGGATCTCCACATCGTCCTGGTCCGCCAGCGCGTCCCGGATCTGATAGATATCGTCGATGAAGGAACAGACCACACGGACGCCGGCAATATCATTGAGCTGCGTCTCGATATTGCTGACGGTGAAAGGCGTCCCCTTGGAGGCCAGTTTGTTGTAGATGCTCTCCGGCTTCTTCAGCCGGCTCTTGATCGATTCAAACGGATTTCTGCGGTTTCTTAGGGCCATCTCCTTGTTCAGGACCTCCAGCTTGGTCCGGACCTCGGTCATGGCACTGTCGTACAGCATCATCAGTTCTTCAAACTGCTGCATCTCGCCGTTCTCCAGGAGGATCCGGTCGATCTCCTCCGGAGTCGCGTGCAGTTTCATCACATTTCCCTGCGGCGCCATTTGAACATCCCCGTTCACGATAACTTCCTTTCTGAAACATCCTTCCGGAGCTGCCGCTCCGCAGTGCCTGTCCCCCCCAGACAGACACCCTGCAGGATGACTGATTTCCTGCTTATAGTATCTCACTCCTTGGCCGGAATCTCAATACCCTTGCACTTCCTCCCCAAATGCCTCCGCCAGGTGCGCCGCCTCGAAGCGGTCCGCCTCCCGGAGCATGTTCTGTGCCCAGAGCTCATAGAATTCCGTGGAGAAATGGATCCCGTCCCCCGCATACAGGTCCCAGTGCGCCGCCGCCAGCGCGCCGTTGTCGATGTAGCAGATGTCGCTGTCGGCGCAGGCCTTCTTCATCGCCGCGCTGTAGTCCGGCAGCACTTTCCAGAGGGATCTCTCCTCGCAGGCCTCTGGCGATGCCGGCAGGATCGAATTGATACAGACCTGCGCTTCCGGATACCGTTCCTGCAGGAGCTTCGCGTAGTGCAGGACCTCCTCCGCGTAATCCTCCGGCGTCCTCCACAGGCCGGTCGCGACGTCATTGATGCCGTAGCTGACGTAGATCCTTGCAGGCGAGGCCGCATCCGCCTTGTCCAGCAGCCCGTCGATCGCCGTGATGTTCGTCGACGTCTCCGCCAGGACCCGCTCCTCCGGCAGGAATCCGTAGATCGAGAAGCCGGTCACACGCGAATCCCCGAAGATCACCGCATCCGAAAACAGTTTCCAGAGCGCCTCTCCTTCCGGATAGCCTCCGTTTCCGTCAAGCCGCGCTTCCAGTTCTTGAATGCGCTTCTCCGCCTCCTGTTTTCTCGCCTGATAGGCGCGGGCGGCCTCCTCGAGCGCGGGCCGGTGCGTCTCCTGCGCATCCTGCATGATCCCCCGGATATGATTCCAGAGGAAATAATGCTCCTCCGCGCTGTCACCGCCCGGCACTGCGCCTTCCGCTGCACCAGTTCCTTGCGGCAGGGTCCCGCTGTCCGTTCCGAAGACGGCCGCAAGAATGGAGAGCGCCAGCAGCAGCGCGGCGGCGATCCGGATGGCGAGCAGGTTCTGACCCTGCAGCATCCCGCTGCTGTGAAGATCCGCTGTGTGACGCCGGATCCATGTTCTGATTGTATCTGTGAAACTCCGCATGATGACTCAGATCATTCTGTAATGGTGAAAAAAGGGACCTCCTGCTTCCGCAGAAGGTCCCCCTCTTTGATCAATGTCCGGTGTTCTTCCGAATTACTCGATGACGGAAGCGACACGGCCCGAACCGACAGTACGGCCGCCTTCGCGGATAGCGAAGGTAAGACCCTGCTCCATAGCGATGGGGTGGATGAGCTCGATGGTCATCTCAACGTGATCGCC
>DFIR01000037.1 GCA_002372815.1 Lachnospiraceae bacterium UBA3692 | reverse complement strand
ATGCTGCACGGGCTGGAGACCGGATATTCCGGCGGGGGGGCCATTCGCGTCCATGCGTCGGCGGCCATGGAGGCCCCGGTTTTCCTGCCTGATTTTCTGCGGGGTCAGAGAAAGTGGAGCCTTGCGGCAGAGGAGAGGGCCAGAAAGACAGACCCTCCAAAGGATTACCGCAGGGTCCGCAGGCTCCTGAACATCGCCGCCGCTGCCGGAATCGGGGGAGCTTCTGAACCATAAACCGGTACAGGACTGGTATTGGAGGAAGACCGTGAACAGTGTACCCTGTCAAGGATTGCTTTCGATCAACTGCACGGGGCACATAATGGAGGTGGATAGAAAAGTGAAACCGGAGATTTCCTACTACAGCGATGCTGTGCACAATTATATGGTCCTGGAATGTCCGCCGGAGCTGAAGGAGAATTATCAGTACAAGATGCTTGCGGCCAATCAGATCCGAGGGCTTTTGCCCTGCGGGAGCAGGACGATCGACAATCACGATTACCTGTACTATGACATCACATCCCGGCAGAGCCTGACAGACCTCTATGACCACAGGCCGGTCCGAAGCACTGACCTGCAGGATCTGCTGGACAGCCTTGCCGGGCTGGAGGAGACACTGACGGAATATCTGCTGGACGGGACCCATCTCCTGACGGATCCGGCCTGTATCTATGTGGACTTCCGTGAGCAGACATACAGTTTCACCTATTATCCGGGCGAGGAGCAGGGACAGAACTGGAGTGAGCTGTTTTCCTTTCTTGCAGACCGTGTGGATGGGAAGGACAAGCAGGCGGCAGCTCTGATCTACAGACTTTGTATGCTGGCGGAAAAGCCGGGCTTCCGGCTGCGGACAGAGACCCTGCAGGAGCTCGGCATGGCAGGCAGATCGTCACAGCAGAACCGTCACACCTACAGGAAGGACATTCCCTTTATGGCAGACGGGCGGAGGAAAGACGGCAGAAAAAACCGTTACATGACAGATGCCCCGCAGCCATCATATCCGCCGTATCCCTCAGAGCCTGCCGGCTTACCGGATCCATTCGATACCTATCCTGCTCCAGGCCGGGAGCGCAGACAGCGCGATGCATATGGAACTTTTGATTATGATCATGCCTCTGCCGGGCGCAGGACATGGGAGGGGGAGGACCGGTCAGGCACATACAGGTCAGGTGAATACGAGGCTGATCCGTGGATGTACGAGGGAGAGTCCACGCGCGATGAGGCAGAAACCGGAAAGAAAACAGGACCTGCATCGGCTTCATCCGCAACAGGACCGGGATGGATGCCGATCCTTTCCTGTATTCTCATGGCAGCGGGCCTGGTGGTATTTTTTCTGGACCTCTGGGTATCTATGGAGGAGCGGGGACTGCTGCTGTCACATGCGATCGGAGCTGTCATGATCGCAGGCGGCGCGGGACTTCTGATCGTTTTCCTGATCCGCAGGAGCAGAAGACGCTCTGAGAGCAGTGACGGACAGAGCAGGGAATGCAGCCCCGAAGGAGGAAATCACCGGGACCTGTATGGAGGAAATACACAGGAAGGAGACCGGTACAGCTGGGATCCGCAGCCGGAAGGCGCACCGGCCCGGGATCCCCGGCTGCTGAAATCAGGCGGCACATTCTCTGGAGATTACGTAGGAGAAGCTTTCGGAAGAGAAGGATTCGGAAGAAACAGGGACCTGTATGCCGAGTCAAGGCTTTACGGTTCGGCGCCACCCGCGGAGACAAGCCTGCTGGGACAGGATCCTGCCGGCGGGGCAGGACTCTACGGGACCGGAAATTACCGGGGAGAGCAGATCAGCCTGGGCGAGCTTCCCTGTGTCGTTGGCAAAATGGAGGAATATGTGGACCATGTCCTCCATGACGCTTCGGTCAGCCGCATGCATGCCCGCTTCTCACTTGAGCGGGATGGAAAGATGTACGTGCGGGACCTCAACAGTACCAACGGGACATGGCTGAACGGGGAACGTCTGCAGCCCAATGAGAGCAGGCCCCTGCAGACCGGAGACCATATCCGCCTGGGCAAAATGGAGTTTGTCTTTCGATGAGGCCGGGTTTGTACCCCTCCGGCCGATGGATACCAGGGACGTATTCCGGGTCCATTCCCGCCCGGTCGGCGTTGACGCATTTTCGGACCGATGATAAGATGATTGCGGAATATCTGCTTTCACGCAGCAAAGCATTCTGCAGATGCAGGCGGAGAAAGCCGGCTTTTAAGAAGAACAGAAAGCATGTGCGGAAGCGGAGATGACAAGTGCGTTTATGCCGCGGAAAAGCGGCGGAAATGGAGACGACCATGAAGGATAGCAACTGCATTTTCTGTAAGATCGCGAACGGAGAGATTCCTTCGAGAACCCTGTATGAGGACGAGAGATATCGTGTGATCCTGGATTTGGGGCCCGCGACGAAGGGCCATGCCCTTGTGCTCCCCAAAGAGCACTTCGCCAACATCTATGAGATCCCCGAGGACTGGGCGGTCGGCGCTGTGAAGATCGGACAGCAGATCGCGGTCCGCATGAAGGAGCGGCTCCATACAGACGGTGTGAACCTCGTGCAGAACAATGGCGAGGCAGCGGGCCAGACCGTGCCCCATTTCCATCTGCATGTCATCCCCAGGTATCAGAATGACGGCCAGCACATTCTCTGGAAGCCCGGCAAGGCTTCAGACGCGGAGCTGGATGAGATCGTGGAGGCTATGAAATAAGGAAGGGCCTCTTCGGCGGATTACGGCGGTTATGCGGCGTATTTTGCTTTTCGCACATAGTTCCGTAGTTCCGCGAAGAAGCCTGATCAAAAATCGCACCGCAGAGAATCATAAATATCCGGAAATGCCGGGACCGGGTTGCGGACGCCCGGAGGAAAAGGAATCATACGAATGGTAGAAATCAGAACCTATAGAGGACACATCAGAAACTGGAGAGCACTCAGCGGGGAACTGGGACTGACGAACGTGGAGACCATGTCCCGGGAAGAGCGGGAGCCCTTCCTGCTGCAGCAGGCTTATCAAAAATGGGGACATGAGATGGGCATGCATCTGCATGGCATGTTCGCCTTTGCCCTGTGGGATGAGGAGAAGCAGGAGCTTTTCTGCCTCCGCGACCCCTTCGGGACAAAGCCCTTTTACTATACACTGACAGAGGACGGACAGCTCCTGTACGGGACCATGATCCGGGACATCCTGGACAAACCCGGCTATCAGAAGGAGCTGAATGAGGACATGCTCCAGATCTACCTCAGCCTGACCTATGTTGCGGGCGAGGATACCTTCTTCAAGGGCATTAAAAAACTGATGCCCGGCAGGTACCTGGTCTGGAAGCCGGACGGAGAGATCCGTATCACAAGGTATTATACGCCGACCTTCGCGCCGGATGAGTCCAGGACCCTCGATGAATGGGCGGATGAGATCCACACGACACTGCAGACCATTATGCCGGAGGTCAAGGATCCGGAGGAGAAGGCTGACTCCTTCCTGTCCGGCGGCGTGGATTCCTCCTATGTGCTGGCGGTATCCGATGTGCAGATGACCGATTCCTGCGGATATGATGAAGCCAGGTTTGACGAGTCCGGCCTGGCAAAACAGACGGCTGACATTCTGGGGCGCGGCAACAGCCGATGCCGCATCACCCCCGAGGACTATTTTGACATTGTCCCTTATGTCATGAAGAACATGGAACAGCCGCTGGGCGATGCCTCGGCCATTGCCTTTGCCATCGCCTGCCGGGAGACGGCAAAGCACACGAAGCTGTGCTACTCCGGCGAGGGCGCGGATGAGTTCTTCGGCGGTTACAACATGTACCGCAATGCGGAGCGCTACGGCGATAATCTCAAAAACTTCTATGTCGGCAACACCAACATTATGAAGGAGGATGAGAAGGAACGGATCCTGCTCCGCTATGATCCGGAGAATCTTCCGATCAACCTGGTCAGGGAGAT
>DFIR01000095.1 GCA_002372815.1 Lachnospiraceae bacterium UBA3692 | reverse complement strand
ATGCGCAGGAGCCGCCGATGACGCAGGCCATCAGGACGGCGCGGGGATCCGCTCCCATGCCCTGGGCGATGCTGAGGCAGATCGGGGCCATCAGGGCGGTGGTCGCCGTGTTGGACATGAAGTTGGTCATCGCGCAGCAGAGGATGAAGACGACGAAGGTCAGGACGTAAGGCGAAGGGTTCGCGCCCAGCATGCTGATGACCTTGTTGGCGATCATCTCGCCGGCGCCGGTGTCCTTCAGGGCTGCGGCCAGAGAAAGCGTGCCGCCGAAGAGGAAGATGGTCTTGAGGTCGATGGACTTCAGGGCTTCTTTCTCGGAGATGACGCCGGTCAGGATCAGCAGGATGGCGCCGATGCAGCCGGTGACGCAGAGCTTGACGCCGATCTGGTCCTCAAAGATCATGCCGAGGAGCGTGGCGACCAGGATGACCAGGGAGAGGATCTTCTTCCACTTGGGAACGGAGGAGAAGTCTCTCTGCCCGTCGAAGACGGAGTCCTCGCTGTCCTGTGTGTCGTGGTTGGGGAGGAGCCTGAAGCCGATGGTCGCGTAGAAGAGGATGCCGCAGACCAGGATGGGCAGGCCGACGATGGCATATTCGAAGAAGCCGAACTTCAGACCTATGGGCTCCAGCGTGGACTGGGCGATCATGTTGCCGGGGGCACCGATCAGGGACAGGTTGCCGCCCATGGCCGCCGCGAAGACGAGGGGCATCAGCAGGCGGGATCTCTTGAATCCGGACTTGGCGGCGATGCCGATGACGACGGGGATCAGGACCGCGGCGGTACCGGTGTTGGAGAGGACGCCGCTCATCAGGCCGACGATCACCATGATCGCGACGATCAGGCTCCGCTCCGTCTTGGCAAACTTTGTGACGATGCCGCCGATCTCGTTGGCCATGCCCGTCTCAAAGAGGGCGCCGCCCACGATGAACATGGCGACGAAAAGGATGACGTTGCTGTCGATGAAACCGGCAAAAGCGGTCTTGACATCCAGCACGCCGGTCAGACAGAGGCCGACGCACACGATCATGGAGGTCAGTCCCAGCGGGATCTTCTCCGTGACGAACATAATGATGGCAAAGGCAAGGAACAGCAGTGTGATGATGGCTGGACTCATTGTTATCTCTCCCTCCTGATATTGGCTGGTCTTCTAAATCTGCTGCTCCGGCCGGAAGCTTGTGATCTCTTTGATCTGACTCCATTATAGAAAAGCTCCCATCATAAGTAAAATTGAGGAATTTTAATTTAGCTTAGGAAAAATTTATGGTATCCTAGTGATATACCAACCGGGAGGGACCGCCATGAAACTGAACCAGCTCGAATATTTCTGCGCCGTCTGCCGCTGTCACAGCATCACCCGCGCCGCGGAGACGCTCTACGTCACCCAGCCCACCATCTCCGTCGCCATCCGGGAACTGGAGAAGGAACTGCACCTGCAGCTCTTCCGCCACGAAAAGAACCGGATCTACCTGACGCCGGAGGGGGAGGCTTTCTACCGCCGCGCCGAGGCCCTCGTCCGGGAGAGCCGGGAGATGGTGGCGGATTTCTCCGCCATCGGCCATCGCCAGACGCCGCTCAAGATCGGCATCCCGCCCATGATGAGCACCCTCTTCTTCCCTTCCTTCAGTGACCGCTTCATCGAGAAGACCGGCCAGCCGGTGCAGCTCTTCGAATACGGCTCCGTCAAGGCCCGCGACCTCGTGCAGTCGGAGGCGCTGGACATCGCCCTCGTCAACATGGACTTCTACAACCTGGACCAGTTCAACTCCCTGGTCCTGATGGAGGACTCCTATATCTACTGCGTCAGCCGGACCCACCGGTACGCCGGGCTCCCCGAAGTCACGTTCGATATGCTGGCGGACGAGAAGATCCTCCTCTTCAACACCGACTCGGTGCAGAACGACACCATCTTCGCCCGCTACCGCTCCATGGGACTGACCCCGGATGTGCTCCTCTACAGCAGCCAGCTCTACACGGTCCTGAACTTCGTGCGCAGCGGCACCTGCGGCGCCTTCCTCTACGCCTCCCTGCCCGCCAACCCCCGGGACTTCGTCCAGCTCCCCGTCCGCCCCGAGATCACCAGCTCCTTCGGCCTCATCTGGAAGAAAGGCATCCTCACCCCGTCCCGCACCACCTCCTTCATCGAATTTGCCAAGACAGCCGCCCCATTTTGACCTATAATAGAAGAGCGCGCAGGGGACGGTTCTCTGCGCGCTCCGGAATCCTTAAAAGCCGCGCAGGGGACGGTTCCCTGCGCGCTCTGCAATCACTAGAAGCCGCGCAGAGAACCGTCCCCCGCGCGCTCGGAAATGGAGGTATCTATGCTTCACGAAGACTGCTCTTACTGCGCAGAAGGCGAACTGCTCGCCGCATTCGGCATCAAGATCTGTGAACTGCCCATGTCCAAGGTCATCCTTTTCAAGGAACAGAGCCACCCGGGCCGCGTGATCGTCGCCTGCAAGAAGCACGTCGATGACATCACCCAGCTCACGGAGGACGAGCGCCACCAGTATATCGAGGATATCAACCGGACCGCCCTGTGTCTCCACAAGGTCTTCCACCCGGACAAGATCAACTTCGGCGCCTACGGCGACACCATGCACCACCTGCACTTCCACCTCGTCCCCAAATACAAGGACGGCTACGAGTGGGGCGGCGTCTTCGCCATGAATCCCCACGAGCGGGAGCTCACCGACGCGGAGTACCAGGAACTCATCGACAAGATCAAAGCAAACCTGTAATGTAAACAGAAGGGGACGGTTCTCCACGTACATTTACGCAGAGAACCGTCCCCTCTCATAGTCCCTATTGAAATCACGCCAGCGCGTTGTAGAACTCCGGGTCCACGGGCTCGAGCCATTCCGCCGCGGCCTGCTCGCCGGGGATCTCCACGCTGAGGTGGGAGAACCACTCGGTCGGCGCGGCGCCGTGCCAGTGTTTGACGTTCGCCGGGATATTGATGACAGTGCCGGGCGTCATCTCGACGGGCTCCTTGCCCCACTCCTGGTAATAGCCCCTGCCGCCGACACAGATCAGCATCTGGCCGCCGCCCTGCTCGGCGCGGTGGATGTGCCAGTGGTTCCGGCAGCCGGGCTCGAACGTCACGTTATAGATGCCGATCTGCTCCGTGGAGACCGGCGCCAGATAGCTCTGCCCGTCAAAATACTGCGCGAACCCGTCATTCGTCGGACCGATCGGGAAGAAGATCGTATTCTGATAGCGGTCCTTCTCCGTCAGCGCAGGTGTCTCCTCCGTCCAGATCTCTTTGGCAAGACGGAAGACGGCCCAGCCCTTGGGCCAGCCGACGTACATCGTGGCGTGTGTGATGATCGCGGCGATCTCCTCTTTGGTCACGCCGTTCTTCTTCGCGTTCTGCAGATGATAAGAGAGAGAGGAATCGGTGATGCCGGAAGCCATCAGCGCCACAACGGTGATGATGCACCTCTGCTTTGTGCTGATCGCCTCCTCGTTCCAAACCTCCCCGAAGAGCACATCATCATTGAGGTGTGCGAACATCGGGGCAAAATCCCCCAGCTGCGTCCTGCCTGCTGTCTGTACGATCTTCTTAGCCATTCTTCGTCCTTTCCGGTCTGTGCCTGCTGCTCTCGTATGGTATAACCTGTTTTATTTTACATCTCCTCCGCGAGTGCTGTACAATATCAATAGTGAAATCTGCTATTCATCCTGTGAATAGCAGGTGTGCATCATCCCCGCCGTCTGCGGGGGCAGCCTGTACGAATCTGCAGAGAGGAGCCTGTCCATGATCGATCTTCGCCTTCTGGAACATCTGTGCGCTTTCGCGGACTGCGGCACGCTCTCCGGGGCGGCGCAGCGCCTGCACACCTCGCAGCCCACGCTGACCAGATCCATGCACAGGCTGGAGGAGTTGCTGGGCGTCCCGTTATTCATCCGCGGCAGAAATGCGCTCACGCTGAACGAGACCGGCCGCAAGGCTGCCGAGTACGCCGCCTATGTGCTGGCAGCCGGCGCGGATTTCGAGGAAAAAGTCAGGGCATACGACCGCAGCCTGCACACGCTCTCCATCGGCTACTGCGCGCCGGTCCCGCAGACGGTGATCACGCCGCTCATCAACACGCTCTTCGAAGGCATGACCATCTCCGCCGACATGACCGACGACCGGCTCTTCTGCGAGAAGCTCCTGAACCGGACCTACCAGCTGGCCGTGCTCCACGAGCCTCCGGACGACCCCCGCATCTTCCACGCGGTCTGCGGGCATGAGGATCTCTATATCTCTGTCACGCCGGACAGCCCGCTGGCTTCGCGGGCGGAGATCCGTCTCCGCGACCTGGACGGCCTCTCGATCCTGCTGCTGTCCCGGATCGGTTTCTGGGAGACGATGCACCGGACAGGCACGCCGCACGCGCGCTACCTGCTGCAGACGGACCGCGCTTCCTTCACCGAAGTGGCCGCCGGATCGACCTATCCCGTCTTCTCCTCCGGCTACTACCTGCGCAGAGGCGAATCCATCCCCGGAAGGATCAATATTCCGATCACCGACCCTTCCTGCCACACGGACTATTATCTCGCCTGCCTCGCTTCGGAGAAGGACCGCTACGCCCCCCTCTTCTCCCGCATAGACGCACACACCATCTGGTAAAAGCGCGCAGGGGACGGTTCTCTGCGCGCTCTCAGGCAGACGAAAAGCGCGCAGGGGACGGTTCTCCGCGCGCTCTCAGGCAGACAAAAAGCGCGCAGGGGACGGTTCTCCGCGCGCTCTCAGCAGACAAAAAGCGCGCAGAGAACCGTCCCCTGCGCGTTGTGGAGGAATTATGGATTATTACAGCGAATACCGGCACAAGCTGAAGACCCCCGAAGAGGCCGTCCGCTGCGTGAAGAGCGGCGACTGGGTGGATTACGGTGCCAATGTCTGTTTCCCGACGCTGCTGGACCGGGCTCTCGCCGCCCGGCGGGACGAGCTGACGGACGTGAAGGTCCGCGGGAACCTGGCCTTCGGACCGATCGAGATCGTGGAACAGGATCCCACAAGGGAGCATTTCCTCTACAACAGCTGGCACTGCAGCGCCTACGAGAGGAAGCTGTCCGACCGCGGCCTCTGCAATTACATCCCGATGATCTTCCGGAACGTCGTCCCCTACTACCGGCATTTCCTGAACGTCAACGTCGCGATGGCCTGCGCCACGCCCATGGACCGGCACGGATACTTCAACCTTTCCTGCGCGGCGGGCATCGCCAAAGGGATCCTTCGCGACGCCGACATCGTCATTCTGGAGATCAACGAGCACCTGCCGAAGATCTACGGCGGATTTGACGAGAGTATCCACATCTCCGAAGTCGACTGCATCGTCGAAGGCGAGCATCCTCCGCTGGCGGAACTGCCGCTCACAGAGCCGACCCGGGAGGACCTGGCGATCGCGGGCATCCTGCTCCCCTACATCCGCAGCGGCTCCACGCTCCAGCTGGGGATCGGCGCCCTCCCGAACCTGATCGGCGCGCGCCTCGCGGAGTCGGACGTCCGGGACCTCGGCATGCACACCGAACTCTGCGGCGACGCCTACTATGAACTATATAAGGCCGGGAAGCTCACGAATAAACGCAAGACTTCCCAGCCCGACAAAGGTGTCACAGGGATGGTCTTCGGCTCCCGCAGCCTGTACGACTGGGTCGACTGCAATCCCGGCGTCATCATCGAGCCGCTGGAATACGTCAACGCCGCCGAAACGATCGCCAAGCAACAGAATATGGTCTCCATCAACAGCTGCATCTCCGTCGACCTCTACGGCCAGGTCAACGCGGAGAGCTCCGGCCTGCGCCACATCAGCGGGACCGGCGGCTCCCTCGACTACCTCACCGGCGCAGCCATGAGCCGCGGCGGCAAAGCCTTCATCTGCATGACCTCGACCTACCGCGATCACGACGGCAGCGTACATTCCCGCGTCCTCCCGCATTTCAACGGCGAGATCGTCACGAACCCCCGCAGCCAGAGCTACTACATCGTCACCGAATACGGCGCCGTCAACCTCACCGGCCGCACCACCTGGGAGCGCGCTGAGATGCTCGTCAGCATCGCCCACCCCGACTTCCGCGATGACCTCATCCGGGCGGCGGAAGCCCAGAAGATCTGGGTGCGGTCCAACCGCCGGTAATAATTAACGTGGGGGGACGATTCCCTGTGTAAGGGAACCGTCCCCCCACGTATACCTTACCTCTCCTCGCGGAAGTAAGACAGACCTAAACTGGCCGGGGGCTGGTTCTCACGCTTGTTGCGCATGCTTGTGATGATCAGCACGATGATGGTGACGATGTAAGGAAGCATCTTGTAGAGCTCCTTGACGGCCAGGTTCATACCGGTCGGGATGAACAGGTAGAGGATGTAGAGGCCGCCGAACAGGATGGAAGACACGATGCCGACGTCGGGGCGCCAGATCGTGAAGATGACCAGCGCGATGGCGAGCCAGCCTCTGTCGCCGAAGGCGTCGTTGGACCAGACGCCGCAGGCGTAGTCCATGACGTAGTAGAGACCGCCGAGGCCGGCGATCATGCAGCCGACGCAGGTGGCGACGTACTTGTATTTCGTGATGTTGATGCCCGCCGCATCCGCTGTGGCGGGGCTCTCACCGACCGCGCGCAGGTGCAGGCCCGTCCGGGTCCGCTTCAGGATGTAGGCCGCGACCAGGGAGATCACGATGGCCGTGTAGGCGAGGAAGCCGTAGGACAGGAAGACCTTGCCGAACCAGCCGGTCGTCTTGGCCAGCGGCAGCGTCTTCCGGAACATGTTGGAAGTCGCGCTCAGGGCGATGGAAGGGACGTCCGCGCCGGTCAGCTTGATCAGGGAGCCGCCGAAGAAGTTGCCGAAGCCCACGCCGAAGGTCGTCATCGCCAGGCCGGTCACGTTCTGGTTCGCCCGCAGCGTGACCGTGAGAAAACAATACAGAAGCCCCATCAGAAGCGACCCCAGCAGGCAGCACAGCAGCGGGATCAGGATGGTCAGGACCGGGTTCATGTTGTCGGCCGTGCCGCACGCGCGCTCATAGAGGAAACCGCCGATGACGCCCGCGATCGCGCCGACGTACATGACGCCGGGGATCCCCAGGTTCAGGTTGCCGGACTTCTGCGTGATGGTCTCGCCGGTGCTTCCGAAGAGAAGCGGGATGCTCTGCGCGACCGCTCTCGGGATAAAAGCCACAAAATCAAACATCTGCCGTCACCTCTCCTTTCTCCGACTTTCCGCCCTGCTCCTGCGTGCCGGTCTGCTCCGGCGCACTCTTCTGCTCCGGCGCACTGCCCTGCGCCGCGTCTTTCCTGTGCGGCCTGCGGAAGTGGAGCCTGTAGGAAATAAAGAACTCGCTGCCGATGATGAAGAACAGGATGATGCCCGTCAGGATGTCGCCGTAGGACTGGTTCAGTCCGTAGATCGTCGAGATCTCGCCGGCACCTCTGGACAGGAAGACCAGCAGGAAGGACGAGATGACCATGTGGAGCGGATTGAACTTGGCCAGCCAGGCGACCATGACCGCCGTGAAGCCCTGTCCGCCGGCCAGCGTGGTGGTCAGCGTGTGGTTCGTGCCCGCGACGAGCAGGAACCCGGTGAGGCCGCAGATCGCGCCGGAAAGGAGGAGCGTGCGGATGATGGTCTTCGGCACCTTGATGCCGACGTACCGCGCCGTCGCCTCGCTCTCGCCGACGACGGAGATCTCATAGCCGTGCTTGGAGTAGGTCAGGTAGACGTACATGGCGACGGTCAGGAACGCGACGACCAGGATGTTGAGCAGGTACCGGTTGCCGGCGAGGACCGGGAGCCAGCCCGCCTCGGTGGACTGGTTGATGATGCCGATCTTGCCGGACCCCTTCGGCACCTCCCAGACGATGACGAAGTAGGCGACCAGCTGCGTCGCCACATAGTTCATCATGAGGGTAAATAGTGTCTCGTTCGTGTTCCACTTCGCCTTGCAGAGCGCCGGGATCAGTGCCCATACCGCGCCCGCGGCGAGAGCCGTGACGATGCTCGCCAGGATCAGCAGCGGGCCGGGGAGCGTCTCCCCGAAGAGGATCATGCAGCTCGCGGTCGCGAGCGCTCCCATCAGGATCTGTCCCTCGCCGCCCAGGTTCCAGAAGTGCATGCGGAAGGCGGGCGTCAGCGCCAGGGAGATACAGAGCAGGATCGCGACGTCCTGGCCCAGGATCCAGGTGCGTCTCGCCGTGCCGAAGGCGCCGGAGAACATCGTGGCGTAGACGGCCAGCGGGTTGAGTCCCGTGGTGATGGTCGTGATCAGGGCGCAGACCAGCAGCGCCGCGGCGATCGCCAGAAGCCGGATGCCCCACGCGCGGTACCACGGAAGCGCGCCGCGCCTGGTCATATGGATCAGCGGTTCTTTCGGATTGTTATGCAAGCTCTTTTCCTCCTCCCAGGCGGGTCATCATCAGGCCGACCTCGTTTTTGTCAGCGGTGCGGCCGTCTACGGTGCCGCTGACCCTGCCGCCGCAGAGAACGACGATGCGGTCCGCCAGTTCCAGAAGCACGTCCAGATCCTCTCCCACATATACGACCGCCACGCCGGCCTCCTTCTGCCGGTTCAGCAGATCATAGATCGTGTAGGAGGAATTGATGTCCAGGCCGCGCACCGCATAGGCTGTCAGGAGCACTTTCGGCGCCGAAGAGATCTCTCTTCCGACCAGGACCTTCTGCACGTTGCCGCCGGACAGCCGGCGCACCATGGTCGAGACGCCGGGCGTGTTGACCTCCAGCTCGTCCACGACCTTCTCCGCCAGGTCATGCGGATGCTTCCGGTCTGTGAAGACGGAGTGCCCCTCCCGGAAGGAGCGGAGCATCATGTTGTCGGACAGGTCCATGTTCGCGACCAGGCCCATGCCCAGACGGTCCTCAGGGACAAAAGAGAGCGCCACGCCCAGCTTCTGAATCTCCAGCGGGTCCTTCCCGATCAGCCGGTCCTTCGTGCCGTCGTCCTCGACGTACCAGATATCGCCGCTCTCCACGCGCTGCAGTCCCGCGATCGCCTCCAGGAGCTCCTTCTGGCCGCTGCCCGAGATCCCCGCAATGCCGAGGATCTCCCCGGACCGGATCTCGAAGGACACGTCCTCGAGCTTCAGGACTCCCTCCGGGGACCGGACCGTGAGCCCTTCGACGACGATGCGCGGCTTCGGATCCACGGGATCCGGCCGGCGGATATTGAGGGAGACGCTGCGGCCGACCATCATGTCGGTCATCTCCTGCGCGTTGGTGTCCTTGGTAGCCATCTCGCCGATGTACTGCCCCTTCCGCAGGACCGCGACGCGGTCGGAGAGGTCCAGCACCTCGTGCATCTTGTGGGTGATGATGACGATCGCCTTGCCGTCTTCGCGCATGCTGCGGAGCACCGCGAACAGGCGGTCGGTCTCCTGCGGGGTCAGCACGGCCGTCGGCTCATCCAGGATCAGGATGTCCGCGCCGCGGTAGAGGACCTTGACGATCTCCACGGTCTGCTTCTGGGAGACGCTCATCTCATAGATCTTCTGGTCAGGGTCGATCACGAAGCCGTAGGCGTCGCAGATCTCCCGGATGCGCCGCGCGGCGGCCTTCAGGTCGAGCCGGCCTCTTTTCTCCAGGCCCAGGATGATATTTTCGGTGGCGGTCAGCACGTCGACCAGCTTGAAGTGCTGGTGGATCATGCCGATCTTATGGTCGAAGGCGTCCTTCGGGGAGCGGATGGAGACCTCCTCGCCGTCGATGAAGATCTGCCCCTCGTCCGGGTAGTAAATGCCCGAGAGCATGTTCATGAGCGTCGTCTTGCCGCTTCCGTTCTCTCCCAGAAGTGCCAGGATCTCGCCCCTCCGGATGTCCAGATCGACGTGGTCGTTGGCCACGACGGGTCCGAAAGTCTTGGTGATGCCGCGCAGTGCGACGGCCGGGGTCGTCTTGTCCAATCAGGTCCCTCCATTCCTTGTGTGCGTTTTCTCTCCGGATACAAAGGACAGGCCGGCAGTATCGTGATGAAACTGCCGGGCTGTCCTTCACACCCGCAGACACAGTCCGCCGCGCACCGGCATCACCCGGCACGCGGCGGACAGGCACTGTCTCATGTCAGTATGCGGCAGCCCTGCATGTCCGTGTTATAGATCCCTTGTTATAGATCAATACTTCTCGTCGAGCAGCGTGATGCCGTCGATGCGGAGGTCGAAGTACGGAGCACTTCTGTACTCGGACTCGTGGAAGTAGCCGTCCGAGATGACTTCCGTATCCGCCTCATAAGCGGCATCCGTGTCCACGTCCGCCATGTAGGAGGTCAGCGCCTCGCCGCCGACGGTGAAAGCCGCCGCGTCGAAGACGTGGGTCGTGCCGGCCTCGAGAGCGGCCTTGACTTCTTCGATCTTCTCGACCGTGCCGGCCGCTGCAGCCTGCTCGTTGACCTCGGTCAGGACGACGCTGCCGGTGCCGATGGTGCCGGTCCAGTCGGTGTCGATCGCCTCGCCGCCCGCGGCATTGGTGATCGCGTAGACATAGTAAGGTGTCCAGTCAATTCTGGAAGAAACGATGAAGGTGTTGGGGCAGGCGGAGACGGTGGAGCCGTTGTAGGAGACGTTCGGAACGCCGGCGTTCTCGCAGGCAGTGGGAGCGCCCATGGAATCCGCGTGCTGGCTGATCAGGACGCAGCCGTCGTTGATCAGGGTCGTTGCGCCTTCCTTCTCGGCCGTCTCGTCATACCAGGAACCCGTGAAGGTGACTTCCATGGTGGCGGTGGGGCACACGGAACGTGCGCCGAGGAAGAAGGAGGTGTAACCGGAGATAACTTCCGCATAGGTGAAGGCGCCGACATAGCCCATCTTCGCCTGGTCCGCGGTGATCTCGCCGGCTTCGATCATCTCATTGAGCTTCATGCCTGCGGCGACGCCCGCCAGATAGCGGCCTTCGTAGATGGAAGCGAATGCGTTGTGGTAGTTCGGAAGGCCTTCCGTGTGGGCCTTCGTGCCGGTGGAGTGGCAGAACTGCACATCCGGGAACTCCTTTGCGGCCTGGATCATGAAATCCTCGTGGCCGAAGGAATCGGCGAAGATGATGCCGCAGCCGGCGTCAACGAGATCCGCCGCCGCGTCGTAGCACTCCTGGCCTTCCGGAATGTTGGTGCGGATGAGGTACTCCACGCCGAGCTGTTCGCAGGCAGCCTTCGCGGCGTTGATGAAGTTGAGGTCATAGGTGGAGTTCTCGTCGTGCAGCGTGATGAAGCCGACCTTGATGTTCAGGCCTTCCGCTGTCTCGGCGCCTTCCGCAGCACCCTCAGCAGGTGCCTCTGCGGTCTCTTCCTTCTGCGTGTCGGAAGAAGCAGCGCTGCTGCCGGAGCTGCCGCAGCCTGCGAGCACGCCCATGGCAAGAACCAGTGTCAGTAAGATCGCCAGTGTCTTTTTCATTTTTCCTCCCTGATAGAATGAATGTAAAAAATGAATGGTTATATATGTGAATGCGGAAGTCCTCACTGCGTGGACCCGCATGGACATATCATGAACGGCGGAACGTGATCTCCGTGTCCGTCATGCTCTCCACCATCGCGAGCGATTCCACACGCAGGCCGCGTGCGCGCAGTTCGTCGCCGCCGCCCTGGAAGCACTTCTCCACCGCGATGGCCATCCCGGCCACCTGCGCCCCTGCCTGTTCGCAGAGATATAAAAGTCCCCGCAGCGCGTTGCCGCTCGCGAGGAAATCATCGACGATCAGCACCGTATCCTGCGCAGTCAGATAGTCCGTGCTGACCACCGCCTGATAATCGATGCCGTGTGTAAAGGAATGGACCGGAGCCGCGTACACGGCGCCATCCACATTGCTTGTCTTGTGTTTTTTGGCAAAAACAACGGGTACGCCCATGACGATGCCCGCTGCCGCAGCAATGGCGATCCCGCTCGACTCGATCGTCAGGATCTTCGTCACACCGCACCCTTCGTACAGACGCGCGATCTCCTCCCCGATCTCCCGGAGAAAGACGCTGTCGATCTGCTGGTTCAGAAAACTGCCGACTTTCAGGATCCCGCCCGGCAGCACCTTGCCGTTTGCCAGGATCATCTCTTCCATTCTCTGCATGCGCACACCTCCGTGGGTCAGGGAATAAGGATCCGCCCTGTCATCTGCCTGTTTTCTGAATTAAACAAGGTTCATTACGCGCTCCATCATAGGCGGAAGGGGCACGTTTTGTCAAGAATAGAAATTCACATAATAAAAAGGAAATGATCGCGTGTACTGAGTAAAAGGCACAACAGCGCTGTCATGCGGCGGATATGCCCCTTTCCTTTCTTTTCTCTCTTTACTTTAGTAGACTGATGTGATATCTTGATAAAGCGTTGTAGAATCAATTCTCATCTCAGAGAAGGAGGAATTTCATTATGAAGAAGTTACTGGCACTTTGCCTTACTGCCGCAATGGTCCTTGCCCTGGCAGCCTGCGGAGGCAGCACCTCCGGTGCTGGCAGCAGCGCGTCGTCAGAACAGGCGGCCGCAGAAACAGAGGCGGCCGGCGAGACCCAGACCTTTGTCATGGGCATCGACCCCGAGTACCCGCCCTTCAGCTACATGGATGACGACGGAAACTACACCGGTTTTGATGTGGAGATCTGCCAGGCTGTCTGTGACCATCTGGGCTGGGAGATGAAGGTCTTCGGCGTCAACTGGGACCAGAAGCTGGTGCAGCTGGACGCGGGAGAATGCGACTGCATCTGGTCCGGCATGACGATCGTGAAATCCATGAAGGAAAGCGGCTATGTCATCTCGAAGCCCTATTTCTACAACACCCAGGTCCTTCTGGTGAAGGAAGACAGCGACATCACTTCCGCGGATGATCTGGCCGGCAAGTCGGTGGCGGTGCAGCTCGGCACCTCCGGCGAGAGCCTCCTGCAGGAGGACCTGGCTGATCTGGCTGCCACCTTTGGTGAGCTCGTCACCTGCGACAGCTTCCTGAAATGCTTCACCGAGCTGGACGGAAATGCTGTGGACGCTGTCTTTGTCGATCTGCCGGTCGCCCTCTCCTACACGGCCGAGCACGAAGGCTTCAGGATCGTCAATGAGGAACTCGGCGCAGAAGAATACGGCATTGCCTTCCGTTCCGTCGATCAGGTCCTCTGCGATCAGGTGGAAGGCGCTATTGCGGAGCTGGTGGCAGACGGCACCTATGCCCAGATCGCGGCGAAGTATCCGGACATTGTGTCCAACCTCATCTTTCTGAACGAGTGATCGGAAATTCTGATCCGGAGAGTTGATCAGGAGAGCTGATCGGGAGAATTAACGAATGTCTTTTATTGCCATGGTCCTGAAGATGAGCGAAGGTCTGGGCCGGACCTGTGCCATCTTTTTCCTCACACTGCTGTTCTCATTGCCCCTGGGCATGTGCATCGCCCTGCTGCGCATGAGCAAGAACAGAGTCATCGCCGGTGTCACCCGCTTCGTCATCTCGGTGCTGCGGGGCACGCCGCTGATGCTCCAGCTGCTGGCTGTCACCTACGGCCCCTACTACCTCTTCGGCTTCAATGTGTCGAGAAACAAGCTGATCCCCGTGGTCATCGCTTTTGCCATCAATTACGCGGCTTATTTTGCGGAGATCTACCGGGGCGGCATCGAGTCCATCTCGAAGGGACAGTACGAGGCGGCGGAGGTGCTCGGCTATACACGCCTGCAGACCTTCATGCGCATCATCCTGCCCCAGGTCATGAAACGCATCATGCCCAGCGTCACCAATGAAGTGGTGACGCTGGTCAAGGATACTTCCATGGCCTTCACCGTCTCCTATCAGGAAATGTTTACCATCGGAAAGCAGATCGCGAACTCTCAGACCAGCTTCCTGCCTTTCGTGGTGGCCGGCGTCTTCTACTTTGTGTTTAATGCCATCGTGGATTATGTCATGGGGCGCATCGAGAAGCGGCTCGACTACTATGATTAAGGAGGCGGCACTATGAACGGGAACAAGAACGCGCCGATCTTCGCGCTGAACAACATTCGGAAATCCTTCGCGGACGTCCCGGTCCTGGAGGATATCTCCCTCTCTGTGGAACAGGGAAACGTCGTGTCCATCATCGGTCCCTCCGGCTCCGGCAAGTCCACCCTGCTGCGCTGCGGCACCTTCCTGGAGACAGCCGACGGCGGCGACATCCTCTACGACGGCGAATATGCCATGAAGGACGGCGTCTACGTGGACAAAGCCGCCCTGCGCAAGTTCCGCAGCCGCTTCGGACTGGTCTTCCAGAACTTCAAACTCTTCCCCCACTATTCCGTGCTGAAAAACATCGCCGAGCCTCCCATGCTCCAGGGTGTCAGCCGCGAAGAGGCGGAGGACAGAGCCATGGGCCTGCTCCGCAAGATGGGGCTTGAGGGCCGCGAAAAGGCCTACCCCAGCCAGCTCTCCGGAGGCCAGCAGCAGCGCGTCGCCATCGCCCGCGCCCTGGCCATGAACCCGGAGATCCTCTTCTTCGATGAACCCACCTCCGCCCTGGATCCGGAGCTCACCGGCGAAGTTCTCAAGGTCATCCGCCAGCTCGCGGACGAGCACATGACCATGGTCGTCGTCACCCACGAGATGCCCTTCGCCAAGGCGGTCAGCAACCGCGTGATCTTCATGGCCGGCGGCGTCATCGTCGAGCAGGGCGACCCCATCTCCGTCTTCGAGAATCCTCAGGAAGAGCGCACCCGCCAGTTCCTGCGGGTCTTCGAACACTGACCACACACATTGCCAGACGAAACCGACGCTGCCGGGGACACATGTCCCCGGCAGCGCAGCATACAGCCACATGAACAGAACGATCACATGAACAGCCGCAGGAATAGCCGCATGAACAGTCCCATGAACAGCCGCATGCACAGTGCAGCTGCTCCCGCCATCACCTATACTGTCACCTACACCATCCTGGACCCCACCGGAAACATCACCGCCCTCGTCGAGAGCGACGTCCCGGTCGCCCGGCAGCCTTCTATTGCCGCCTCGATCATGCGCCGCCACCCGGAGGTGGAGCAGGTGGGGTTTGTGTCGGTATGCGGTGATGCCGCCGGGGCGGGGCATGGCGTCGCTGTGGTGAATGACGCTGCGGCGGCGAATGACGCTGCGCCGGCGAACGGGGTCTCCCCGCTGCCTTCTCTGCGCATGGCCGGCGGCGAATTCTGCGGCAACGCCTCTATGTGCGCAGCGGTGCTCTGCGCTGAGCGGTCCGGCGGGAATGATGCCGGGGCTGGCGCTGAGGCTGATGCCGGAACGGATGCTGAGGCTGGCGCTGAAACTTCCATCCGCCTCCGCGTCTCCGGCGCTGCGGAGCCTGTGGCGGTGCGACTGCGGGAAGTCGGGGATGCCATTGGAGCTCCCGGCGGAGACGCCGCCGGGGAGCCGACCGGCGATCCTGCCGGCCCTCTCTACGAAGCCGGCGTGACCATGCCCCCGGCGCTTGCGGTCGGGCGGCGGATTTTTTCGTATGCAGGTGTCACCGGTGAGCTGCCTCTCGTGCAGATGCAGGGCATCTCGCACATCCTGATCGACGCGTCCTCCCCGTTTGCGCTGCTGCTCTCCTCCCCGGAAGCCGCGCAGCAGGCGGTCCGCGCCTGGTGCTCCGAGCTGGCCGCCGAAGGGCTCGGGCTGATGTTCCTCGGCCCCTCCACCGCGCCCCGGACACTCACCCCACTCGTCTACATTCCCGGCAGCGACACCCTCTTCTGGGAAAAATCCTGCGCCAGCGGCACCTCCGCCGCCGGCATGTTCCTGGCTGCTGCAGCCGGGCGGGCGGTCGACCTCTTTTTCCGGGAGCCCGGCGGGTCTCTCCGCGTCATCAGCGATCCGGCCACCGGCCTGACCACCCTCTGCGGCACCGTCCGCATCTGCGGAAGCTATTCTGAACAGCTCACGGCGGAATGATCCACCGCGCCTCACTTCGGCTCACCTGCCCGGGAGACTTCGCGTTTCCCGGGCTTTTTTACTCTTCTGCGTCCGACGTTCCCCGCATCACGTCATACAATGTAAACGCCCCGTCCGGCGGCAGATCCGGAAAAGCCGCCCTGTACCTCGGCAGCAGCCACTCCATCACATACTCCACATCCTCCTCCGAAAAAGGATGCTCCCTGCTCTCATACGTATCGATCATATTCACCCCGGGCAGCCACTGTCCCTCCAGATAACTGACCACCTTCCCCCTCGTCCGGTAATTGTACCCCTGAATATCCATCGCGCCGTTGTGCTCCCACGCGATCTGCTCCTCCTTCGACAGCGGGATCAGCCAGTCCGGATAGACCACATCCCCCGGCAGCACCAGCTGCTCCTCATAGTGAAACAGCACCCCGCTCCTCCGCAGCCTGTTCGTCGCCAGCACCTCCGACTTCGACCGCACCTTGATCCCGGCTTCCGTGTCGAAGACCAGCTTCTCCTGCTTATCCTTATTCTTCGGATACTCCGCCTGAAACCAGTCGATCACCCAGCTGTACTCCTGCCGCAGATACGGCAGGAGCAGCTCACTGTAGGGCGACCCTTGTCGGAGGAAGTCGACCGGCCGGCGGGGCGGGTTGTGGAGGGTTCTGAGGAGTTCGGAGGCACCCGCTGACGGAAGCTTTTCTGTCTTGCCCGTGCCCTGACAGCCTTGCATAAACCTGTCGATCTCTGCAATCTTCTCCTGTATGGTCTCCATCATCACGATCCGGTAATGATTCAGCGCCAATCGTTCAGCCTGTTCTCTGTCCTTCTTCCGTACTGCCTGATAGCATACCGTTCCTCCGGATTTATATCTGCGCATCCATCGCACAAATCCATTATGTTTTTGGCACATCAGGATTCCTTCATCTGTCAAATGATTTCTATGATACTTCCATATCTCTTCCAGCATTCGCCGCTCACGTTGAAGTTGTTCTGTAAACATATGCCCCCTTCCTTTTTGTGTACGCAAAAAAAGCATTCTGCTCTTTCGAATGAAGAATGCATTCAAACGGTTCAACATATTCCCGGACAGTTGCTTTGGGACTTCGCAGACTGTACGCCACAGATGATGACAGGGATTTCTCCAAGATCTGATCTTTGACAAGCCTTCCTTCTTAAGAAGGTGGAACCATTATAGCACTTATCCTCTGCCGATGCCAGTCCCATCTTCCTGCCAGCCGTACTGCCGTTTGACTGCCGCTGCGGTTTCTCTGGCGGCACTCTTCTTACCTACTGGTCTTTTTACTGCCGCTACGTTCTCTCCAGCGGCACTCACATAGCAAGTCTTCCTTCCTGCAGGCTCTATTGCCGTTTTACTGCCGCTACAGCTTCTCCAGCGGCGCTCTTATAGCAAGTCTTCCTTCCTACCGTCCTTACTGCCGTTTTACTGCCGCTACAGCTTCTCCAGCGGCACCCACATAGCAAGTCTTCCTTCCTAAAGGCTCTACTGCCGTTTCACTGCCGCTACGGCTGCTCCTGCGGCACTCTTCTTACCTACTTGCCTTTTTACTGCCGCTACACACTCTCCAGCGGCACCCACATAGCAATTCTTCCTTCCTAAAGGCTCTACTGCCGTTTTACTGCCGCTACACACTCTCCGGCGGCACTCACATAGCAAGTCTTCCTTCCTGCAGGCTCTACTGCCGTTTCACTGCCGCTACAGCTTCTCAGGCGGCACTCTTATAGCAAGTCTTCCTTCCTACCGTCCTTACTGCCGTTTCACTGCCGCTACAGCTTCTCCAGCGGCACTTTAACAGCAAGTCCGGTCCCCCCAGCCTCCTGCCGGTCCCCCCAGCCTCCTGCCAGCCCCCGCCAGTCTCCTGCCGCCCCCACCAGCCTTCTCAGCCCCCGCCAGCCACACCCCCAAAAAAAGAAAAGGACCGCCTCCCGGCAGTCCCTCTCTTTCAGGCTTGTTATGACAGTCCGCTTCTGTGTGCGGACATTTGTGGTGCTCCCGGCGGGAGCTGCTCCGGTCCGGGATGGTCCGGGATGACCCGGAATGATCCGGAATGGATCAAGTGGATCAGAACGAGCTGTACATGAAGTACTTGTATCCCAGAGGGCTAGAGAAGAAGCCCTTGAGAGCCGGATCGACCATGAAGAGGTCGGTGTAGTAGTACAGAGGGCAGATGGTGCCGGTGCTCATGAGCAGGTCTTCTGCCTTGTGCATCAGGGCGTAGCGCTTGTCGTTGTCGGTGCAGGTCTTGATGGCCTTGATGACGGCGTCATAGGTCTCTGCCCAGGTGCCGTTCTCGACCTTCAGATCGTAGCCTTCGATGTCGGTCAGGTCGATGCTGTAAGCCTTGACTTCCGCATTTGCGCCCTTGCCGAGCTGGCAGTCGTTGTTGCCCGAGGAGGTGGTCCACATATCCAGGAAGGAGATGGGATCATTGTAGTCGCCGAGCCAGCCGTTACGTGCGATGGAGAAATCGCCCGCTTTACGGGTATCCAGGAAGGTATTCCACTCCTGGTTGTCCAGGTTCATGGTGATGCCGAGGCCGGCCAGAGCGCTCTGCAGATACTCACCGATGGCCTTGTGGCCTTCGGAAGTGTTGTAGAGGTAGGTCATGGTCGGGAAGTTGGTGAACTTGCCGGTGGACTCGTCGAATGCGTAGTACTTCTTCAGGGTCTCGACAGCGCTGTCATAGTTGCTCTGCAGAGCGTCCGCGGAGACATCGTAGTAGCCGACGAAGCCGTCGTTGTGGCCGGCGTTCTCATAGAATTCCGTCTTGCCGTCGGCATCGGTCAGACCCATGGCGACGAAGGAGGAAGCGGGAACCTGGCCGCCCTGTGCGATGCTCTCGCAGATGTAGTTGCGGTCGAACAGAAGGCTGATGGCGTTGCGGATCTCAGCGCGGGCAGCTTCCGCTTCCGCACCCTCGAGGCCGCTGTCAGCGGGAAGGATGTCCTCGTTGACATTCCAGCAGACATAGTAGGTGCCCAGCTGGCCGGTGATCTGGAATGCATCCGGATACTCGGTCTTCAGAGCCGCGATCTCGTTGGTCGGCACATCGTCGATGAGCTGCCAGTCGCCGTTCTTGAAGTTGGTCAGCATGTTGTTGGCATCGTCGGACAGGTAGAAGTTCACGACAGGCATCGTGACCTGGTCGGCGTCCACGTAGTTCTCGTTCTTGGTCAGGGTGATGACGCTGTTGTGCTCCCATGCGGTCATGGTGTAGGCACCGTTGCCGACATAGGTGGAAGGATCGGTCGCCCAGGACTCATTCGCGACGACATCTTCTCTCACAGGGAAGTATGCCGGGAAGGTCAGGAGCTCGTTCCAGTAAGCGACATCGTTGTTCAGGGTGACGACGATGGTCTTGTCATCGGGAGCTTCGACGGCGAGCTTGGCGTTCTCGTCGGTCTGCATCTCCTCGTAGCCCTTCACGACTTCGAACATGTAGCCGTAGTCAGCACCGAGAGCGGGGCTGGCGCAGCGGTTCCACGCGAAGACGAAATCGGAAGCCTTCACATCCTGGCCGTCGGACCATTTCAGGCCGTCACGCAGGGTGTAGGTGTAGGTGATGGTGCCATCCTCGTTCGGCACGCCCGCGGGCAGCTCCACAGCCGCGTCGGGAACCAGCTCAAGGCCGCCGTTCGCGTTCTGCTGCCACTTGGAAAGGCCGGAGAAAAGATGGATGCAGAGCGTCGCGCCGTCGACCGAGCTGTTCAGAGCGGGATCGAGCGTTGCAGGCTCGGAAGACAGGCAGACGTTCAGGCCGGCAGGGGCTTCTGCAGGGGCTTCCGCCTCAGTGGCTTCTGCTGTCTCTGCAGGAGCTTCCGCAGCCTCTTCCTTCGGAGCTTCGGAAGAGCTGTTCGCAGCAGAGTCTCCGCAGGCTGCAAGGCTCAGCACCATGAGGGATGCCAGCGCAAGCGCAAGAAACTTCTTCATTTTCATAATCTTCTCCTTTCAAAAACTGAAAGCTGTTCCCGCACCGGGATGTCCGGTGCGGAGGAAGAATATTGTTCCTCCCTGGGGCTTACGCCCCTGTATCCTCAGACACCGCCGCCCGCCACCGCCTGAAATGGCAGCGCGGCGATGCTTTAGAACGACACTATGATATCACATTCCTGCATTACAGGGTATAAAAATACGATAAAACACCTGCCTCCGGCCGCCGCTCAACTGTTGCCTGCCTGCAGGGGCCGGCTCAGCTGCTGACTGCCTGCAGCCGCCGCTCAACTGTTGCCTGCCCGCAGCCGCCGGCTCAGCTGTTGATCTCCTCCACGCGGTGGCAGGCGACGAAGCGGCCTTTCTCCACTTCGCGGAAGGGCGGCATGCTCTCCGCGCAGACGGGCTGCGCGTAAGGGCAGCGGGTCCGGAAGGGGCAGCCGGAAGGCGCGTGCAGCGGGCTGGGGATCTCGCCGGTCAGGGCGATGCGCTTGTTGGCGCGGGCGGTGACCGGATCCGGCACCGGCACGGCGCTGATCAGGGCCTTGGAGTACGGGTGCAGCGGCCTCTCGTAGATCTCCTTCGCGTCCGCGAGCTCCACCATGCGGCCCAGGTACATGACCGCGATGCGGTCGGAGATGTGCCGGACGACCAGCAGGTCGTGGGCGATGAAGAGGTAGGTCAGGCCCAGCTTGTCCTGCAGTTCCTCGAACATGTTGATGACCTGCGCCTGGATGGACACGTCCAGGGCCGAGACCGGCTCGTCGCAGACGATGAAATCGGGATTCACGGCCAGCGCGCGGGCGATGCCGACACGCTGTCTCTGTCCGCCGGAGAACTCGTGCGCGTAGCGCGCGGCGTGCTCGGAGTTCAGGCCGACGTGGTCCATCAGCTCCAGGATGCGCTGTCTCCGCTCCTCCTGGGATTTGTACATGTGGTGTACGTCCAGGGGCTCGCCGATGATGTCCGCCACGGTCATGCGGGGATCCAGGGAAGAATACGGATCCTGGAAGACCATGGTCGCCTTGGTGCGGAACTCCGCGATGTCCTTCGCCGTGATGATGGGCTTGCCGCGGTAGATGACTTCGCCGGCGGTGGGGGTGTAGAGGTGGAGGATGGAGCGGCCGGCGGTCGTTTTGCCGCAGCCGGATTCTCCGACCAGGCCGAGGGTCTCGCCTTCCCGGATGGAGAAGGAGATGTCATCCACCGCCTTCAGCGGGATCGACCGGAAGAACCCCGTGTTGATCTGGAAGTACTGCTTCAGTCCCTTCACTTCGATGAGCGGCTGGGCGTTCTTATTGACTTCATTGGGAGTGTTCGAACTCATTCGCCTTTCACCGCCTTTCTCACATTCATCCAGCAGGCCGCTGCATGATCTTCGTTGATCTGCATCCGCTCACATTTCTCGCGCAGGCAGATCTTCATCGCGTTGTCGCAGCGAGGGGCGAACGGGCAGCCCTTCGGCATGTTCAGCAGGTCGATGGGCGTGCCGCTGATGGGCTCGAGCTTCTCGCCGGTGTCCTCCGCGGTCGGGATCGACCGGAGCAGGCCCTTCGTGTACTCGTGGCAGGGGTTGTAGAAGATCTCGTCCGCCGTGCCCTGCTCGCAGATGCCGCCGGCGTACATGACGATGACTTCGTCACAGAGCTGGGCGACGACGCCCAGGTCGTGGGTGATCATGATGATCGCCATGCCGATCTCTTTCTGGATATCCTTCATCAGTTCCAGGATGCCGGCCTGGATCGTGACGTCCAGCGCCGTGGTGGGCTCGTCCGCGATCAGGATGTCCGGCTCGCACGCGAGCGCCATGGCGATCATGACTCTCTGGCGCATGCCGCCCGAGAACTCGAAGGGGTACTGTTTCATTCTTTTCTCCGGCTCGTTGACGTTGACGAGGCGGAGCATCTCGACCGCTCTGTCCCAGGCCTGCTGCTTGTTGCGGTCCGTGTGCAGGAGGATCGCCTCCATGAGCTGCTGGCCGATGGTGTAGGTCGGGTTCAGGCTGGTCATGGGATCCTGGAAAATGATGGAGATCCGGTTGCCGCGGATATCCTTCATGACCTTCTCTCCCGCTCCGACGAGCTCCTGCCCGTCGAGCTTGATGGAGCCGGACACGATCTTGCCGGTGCCCGCCAGGATCTGCATGATGGAGTAGGCCGTGACGGATTTGCCGGAGCCGGATTCGCCGACGATGCCGAGGACCTTGCCCCTTTCCAGTTCAAAGGAGACGCCGTTGACGGCACGGACTTCGCCGGCGTCGGTGAAGAAGGAGGTGTGAAGATCTTTTACGCTCAGTAAGGACATTTCTCTGCTTCCTCCTTTCTCAGCTGTTGAGCTTCGGATCGAACGCGTCGCGGAGGCCGTCGCCGAAGAGGTTGAGGGACAGCACGATCAGCGAGATCACGATCGCCGGGATGATCAGTCGGTAAGGGTACGAATTCAGGCCGTTGAGCGCGTCGGACGCGAGCGACCCTAGGGAGGGCATGGGCGCGTTGACGCCGAGGCCCAGGAAGGACAGGTAGCTCTCCGTGAAGATCGCGCTCGGGATCTGCAGGGCCGTCGAGATGACGATGACGGAGATGCAGTTGGGGATCAGGTGCTTGCGGATGATCCAGCTGCCCTTCGCGCCGGCCGCCTGCGCCGCCAGCACGTATTCCTGTTCGCGCAGGGACAGGATCTGTCCTCGGACCAGTCTCGACATGGAGACCCAGTACAGCAGCGCGAAAATAATGAACAGTGAGATGATGTTGGAGCCGATCTTGGCCAGCGGCGTGCCGTCGATGGCCGGTCCCAGCGTGACCTTCATGACCGACGCCAGCAGGATGACCATCAGCATGTCGGGAAGCGAATAGATGATATCGACGATCCGCATGATGATGATATCGACCCTGCCGCCGCAGTAGCCGGAGACCGATCCGACCAGCAGGCCGATCACCAGCACGATGATACTCGCGAAGAAACCGACGGCCAGCGAGATCCTGGTCCCGTAGATCACGCGGATGAAGTAGTCACGGCCGCTCGAGTCCGTGCCGAACACGTGCGGGAAGACCGACTCGCCCGCCTCGATGCGCGCCTGCTCCGTCGACGAATATTCGAAGGGCCGCAGGTTGTTGAAGGAGGCGTCCACCGGCTTGCCGGGCTGCATGCCGAGCATCGACTCATACTTGTAAGGCCAGAACATCGGCACGAAGATCGCCGACAGAGTGATGAGCAGGATGATGAAAAAGCTGACCATCGCGACCTTGTTCTTCGACAGCCGCTTCAGGCCGTCGCGGAAGAAGGTCGTGGACGGGCGCATCTGCACCATATATTCCTTCTCTTCCTCCGTGGCCGGGAGAAAATCCTCCACGTTCACGTGCATGCTGAGTTTGCTGATATCCATGATGATTCCTTTCCGGGCATGGTTTGTGATTCTATTGCCCAGCACCATATTCGTATCATCAGCACCCATTTCAGAATTCTTCGAATTCTGAAATACCGGGCGGACAGAGGCGCTTCGCGCCTTGTCCGCCCGGAGGAGAGGCCGGCTTCCGGTTCGCCAAGTGAGCTTGCCGCCCCGGCCCCCGGCCTCTCCTCCGGGTGCTGTTTTACAGGTTATTCCAAATTAATTCTCGGATCCACGACCTTGTACATGATGTCGCTGATGAGGTTCATGACGACGATGAAGGTCGCGAGGACGATCGTCGTGCCCATGATCAGCGGGTAGTCACGGCCGGTGATGCTGCTCACGAAGGCGCGGCCGATGCCGGGCACCGCAAAGATCTGCTCGACGACCAGCGAGCCGGTCGTGATGTAGGCCAGCTGCGGTCCGAGGTAGGTGATGACCGGGATGAGGGCGTTCTTCAGCGCGTGGCGGAAGATCATCGCCGTGCGGGAGACGCCTTTGGCCTTGGCGGTCCGGATGTAGTCCTGTCCGAGCACGTCGAGCATCGAGGACCTTGTCAGTCTCGTGATGTAGGACATCGGATAGAGCATCAGCGTGATGACCGGCAGGACCAGGCCGGCAGGGGTCGATCCGTTGGCGGGGAACACGTGGGTCTTGACCGCGAACGCCACCAGCAGCAGGGAGCCCATGATGAAGGAAGGCATGGAGACGAAGGCCGTCGTGATCACCATGATGATCCGGTCGAGCACCGTGTTCCTGCGCAGCGCCGCGAAGGAGCCGAGGATGATGCCCAGGACGGTCGCGCATGCCGCCGCGATCAAGCCGAGCTTGGCGCTGGTCTTGAGGCCGTCGCCGATGATGTCGATGACCATGCGTCCGCGCAGCTTCAGGGAAGGCCCGAACCGCAGCTGCACCACCTCGGTGAGGTAGGTGAAATACTGCTGCATCAGGGGCTTGTCCAGGCCGTATTTGGCCTCCATGGCCTTCTTGACCGCCTCGGTGACGGCCTTCTCACCCACGAAGGGGCCGCCGGGCACCGCGTGCATGATGAAGAAAGTCAGCGTGATGACGATCCAGATGGTAAAGATCGCCAGGATGATGCGCTTCAGGATGTACTTGATCGTTTTTGGATTCATATCTTTCCCTCTGTTCCCGGACGAGTCATTCAACAAAAAAAGTCCGCCGGTGCGGACTGCTTTTCATTCTGTGTCCCGTCCGTCTGGTTACTGCTGCGCCGCGCGCGGGTCTCCGCGGACCCGGAACGCCGGCAGGCTGTCAGTGCACCGCTTTAATGCGTTAATGCTTCATCCATTTTATACGCTTTCAGTTGGAAAAACAAGTATTGTCTGTAAGAATGTCCGCGCGGACGCCATATCCTTTTTCCTGCGCGTATGATATGATGAATTATCATAAAACAATGTGGGGGAGGGTCTATACGATGAGCTTGCCGGTCATCACCATCAGCCGCGAATATGCCGCCGGAGGGCACATGATCGCCGCCGCGCTCTCAGAGCAGCTGGGGATTCCTTTCTATGACAGGGATTTCGTCCGCCGGACGGCGGAGGACAGCGGCTATGCCGAAGAGGATATCGAGAGGGAAGGGGAGCGCATGAGCCCCGGGGGGCGGCTCCTGAATACTTTTCTCAGCGGGGCGGTCTCTTATAACAGCAGCTACGACGGGATCTACGAGGCCCAGAAGAAAGTGATCCTGTCGCTGGCAGCCTCCCCCTGCATCATCGTCGGCCGCTGCGCCGACCACATCCTGCAGGAGGCCGGGATCCCCGCCTTCAACATCTATCTGTATGCCGACAAGCCCTTCCGCCTGCAGTACGCCGCAAAGGTGCGCGCCGAGGAGGGCGTGAAGATGACGGAGCGGGAGCTCGACCGCTACATCGACCGGCAGGATATGCTGCGCAGCACCTACTACCGGCAGTACACGGGGGCGGACATGGGCAGCTGCCGCAATTACGACATCTGCCTGAACGTCGGCGCCATCGGCCCGGAGCGCTGCGTCGACGTCCTCATGGAGATCCTCCTGCCCTGCCGCTGATCGCGGCGCCGGATCTCAGCGGGGTTCCCCGCCCCGCCGGAAGACCTGCATCATCTCATTGGTAAGACTGAAATCGTCAGGCTGGCTGTCTACGTCCTCGCGGCGTACCCAGACAGCCTCTTTCAATTCATGCTCGTCCAGCCGGATCGTCGGATCGCCGTCCACGTCGCAGAAGAATCCGACCAGCAGATCGTCCGCCGTCGCCCAGGGCTGGGACTTGTAATAGCGCAGGTTCTTCACGCGCAGGCCCACTTCTTCCATGACCTCCCGCGCGACCGTCTGCTCCGCCGTCTCCCCGATCTCGACGAAGCCCGCCACAAGCGCATGATAGGTGATCGTCCTCCCTGCATAGCGGGTGAGGACGATCTCGTCGCCATTGGTCACCGCGACGATGACCGCCGGCTGGATCCTGGGATAGATCCGCCGCCCGCAGGCCGTGCAGCAGACCGCCCGCTCGTCGTCCGCCGGCACCGTCGGGGCGCCGCAGGTCCCACAGAAGCGGTTGTCCCGGTACCACCGGAAGAGATGGGCCGCCGTGTAGGCCGCGAACATGTCCTCCCTGGCGCCGATCCCCTTCGAGCGCAGACCGCGCAGCGAGCGGAACGCCCACGCGCCTTCCTCCTCCGGCCCTGCCTGCACTTCCGGCAGGAGGTCCGCCTGCGGCAGGAGCCAGCACGCCTTCCCGTCCAGGGAGAACAGGTACAGCGGCTTCCGCCCCTCCCCGCACATCTCACCGACCGTCGGCAGCGCGATCTGCCCGCCGGACACCCTGCACCAGAGGGTCTCCCGCTCTCTCTCCGCGAACAGGTACAGCGGGTCCCCCTCCTGCGGCGCGGCGCCGGGTTCGTATTCGATGCGCAGTCTGTGGGGCGCGATATCCTGGATCATGAAGCTCTCCTTTCCGCAGTGTTCTCTGCAGACATTGTTGAAAAATTGTCATTGGCAGTACCCGCGTGCTGCGCTATACTGTAAAAAATCCGTTTTGTCAGTCAGTTTTCTGTATATTCAGCCCGTGGTGCCGGGCCCGCAGGCTGCATCCCCGGCACCACGGGCGGCAGGCATCGCCGCAGGAAAGGAGTACCTATGAGACAGGTGACACTCGGCCGCACAGGCATCACGACCCCGCAGAACGCCTTCGGCGCGCTTCCCATCCAGCGTGTGCCCATGAAGGAGGCCGTGGAGATCTTCCATAAGGCCGTGGAAGGCGGCATGACCTACATCGACACGGCCCGCGCCTATTCGGACAGCGAGGAGAAGCTCGGCAACGCCTTCGGCGGCGCCTGGGACGGGATCACGCTGGCCACCAAGACCCGCGGCACGGATCCCGACGCCATCCGCCGGGACCTGGAGACCTCCCTGAAGCTCCTCAAGAGGGACGACATCGACGTCTACCAGCTCCACATGGTCAGTCAGTGCTACAAGCCGGAGGACGGGACGGGCGTCTACGAATGTCTCTGCGACCTCAAGCGCCAGGGCCTCATCCGCCACATCGGCATCACGACCCACAAGCAGCCCGTCGCCTTCGAGATCGTCGAGAGCGGCCTCTACGAGACCCTGCAGTTCCCCTTCAGCTACCTCTCCTCGGAGAAGGACATGGAGCTGGTCCGCAAGTGCAAAGAGGCTGGGATCGGTTTCATCGCCATGAAGGGACTCGCGGGCGGCCTGATCAACCGCAGCGCCGCCGCCATGGCCTTCCTGGAGGATTTCGACAATGTCGTGCCGATCTGGGGCATCCAGAGAATGTCCGAGCTGGAGGAGTGGCTCTCCTACATGAAGCAGACCCCCGCCATGGACGACGAGATGCGCGCCTTCATCCAGGGCGAGCGCGACGAGCTCAGCGGCGACTTCTGCCGCGGCTGCGGCTACTGCATGCCCTGCCCGCAGGGGATAGAGATCAACAACTGCGCCCGCATGTCCCTGATGCTCCGCCGCGCGCCGTCCGCCGCCTGGCTCACCCGGCACTGGCAGGACGAGATGGCGAAGATCGACAGCTGCGTGAACTGCGGCACCTGCATGAGCCGCTGTCCTTACGAGCTCAACACGCCGGAGCTCCTCCGCAAGAACCTCGAGGACTACCGCAAGGTCCTGGCCGGCGAGGTCAAGGTGTGCTGACCGGCTCCTTGCATACATCCACCCATCCCAGGGCATCCGCGCATTCTGCGAGCTCCGCCGGTGTCAGGCGGACCGCGCTGTGCGCGTTGCCGGCGGCGGGATAGACCACTTCATAGCGCCGGAGGCTCTCGTCCAGATAGACGGCCACGCCTTCCCGGATCCCAAACGGGCACACGCCTCCGGGCGCGTGCCCGATCTTTTCTTCCACCTGCTCCGGCGGGATCATCTTCGCCTTCTTATGGAAGCGGTCCTTGAACTTGCGGTTGTCGATCCGGGCCATGCCCTCCGCGATGATCAGGACCGGCTCCTCCCCGACGAGGAAGGACAGCGTCTTCGCGATCTGCCCCGGCTCCACGCCGACGGCCGCCGCCGCCAGCTCCACCGTGGCCGTGGAGGCCTCCGGCTCGATCAGGCGGTCCAGGTATCCCCGCTCCTCCAAATGTTTCCTTGCGGATTCCAGTGACATGTGAAACTCCTTATTCTGTAACTCCGAAAACTCCGGAAGCTCCGAATTGCCTTTATACAGCCGCTGCGCCTTATCTCCTGCGCATCCGCAGCAGGATCGCCGCGGCATTCTTCAGGTCGCCCCGGTACAGGGCCGCCGATGTCCCCAGCGTGATCAGAGAAGCGATGACGAAGCAGACCGCCGCCTGCAGCACCCAGCTCAGCCACCCGTAGGCCAGCAGCCCGGCGCCGGAGAGCGCCGCATTCGCCCCGGTGTCCGCGGCACAGATCAGCGCGCTGGTCCCGACGAGCCATAGGACGCGCAGGACCACCTGCATTCTGTCCCGCATGAGGATCCGGTCGGAGACGAAGGCCGCGTACTGGACCGTCCGGAACACGTTCGCGAGGAGCGTGCCGATGATGACGCCCTCGATCCCGATCCTCCAGACCAGCAGGACCGACGTGACGATATTGATGATTGCCTCCTGCATGGCGCCGTTCTTCGTGGCCTCGTAATTGCCCGTCGCCTGCACGAGCAGCTGGTAGGGGATCCTGACGCAGTACACCGCCTCCGTCACCGTCATGAGCACGGCAAAAGCCGGCCGAATGTACTCGATATCCGTCACCCCGCTCGTGTAGTTTGCGATGAAGGGGAGGATCAGCAGGCCCACACAGCTGTAGATCACGGCCGTCAGGGCGGACAGGATGAACTCGTAGGTGCGGAAGTGGCGGTCCAGCGTGTCCCGCTCCCCCTTGGCCCACATGTTTCCGAAGGCGCCCTCCATGCCGCTCTGGAAGACGCGCATGATGGCCTTGACCTTCCCGATGACCAGGTAGTAGACGGTGTAGATGGAGATCACTTTCGCGTCGGTGAAGACGGTGAGGACGACCAGGTCCGTGCTCTCGTGGATGATGTTGGCGATGGAGTGGAAGGCCGCCGCGCCGCGCTGGGCGAGGGCCTCGTGGTCGGGCTCGCAGCTGTAGTCGAGCCGGTACCTGCGGCGGACGTAGATGTCCATCACCATCGGGCTCAGGAAGAGCAGGAGGGACGCCGACAACTTCACCACGAAGATGGAACAGCCCAGCCAGATGAGCAGCGCCGTCAGCAGGGTGTCCAGGATGATCGCGACCGTCTTGATGGCGTAGAGGATGTAGCTCGTCTGGTCCGCCATCAGGAGCGTCTGGTTGGAGAGGCTGTAGAAATAGTCCGCGAACGTGCCGATGGCGACGATCCCGATCAGCACGGCGGTCTCCAGATGAGTCAGATCGTTGTGCGAGATGAAGGGGTAGATCAGCATCAGGAGGAGCGCATAGACGATGACGCAGGCGGACACCTTGCGCATGAAGGACCGGTTGGCCTTCATCACGCGGCTCACGCCCTGCATGTCCCCTTTCGCGAGCGGCGGGTAGAGGGCGACGCGCGTCGCGCCGGCGATCCCCAGCGTCAGCAGGGAGATCATGCTCAGCAGCTGCTCCGCGGAGGCGACGACGCCGTTGTAGGTGGAGCCGAAGGTCCGCAGGATCAGTCTGGGCGTGATGAGACCGCAGATGATCGAGATCATCTGGTAGGTCATGGTGATAGTCACATTGTAAAATGCTTTCCTGGTTCGCATGGTCCTCGGTTGAAATATACGCCTGCGGCGTGCTAACATAGTTCCGTAACCAGTCCACCTCGCCCGACCGACAGATAGGGAGGCTTCCTGCATGAACAGCAACAGATCGGACCGCGGTCCTCTCGGCACAGTCGTCCTCGTCCTGTGCCTCATCAATATTCTTCTCCTGCTCCTCGCGATGCGCGCGGGAAGCAGTTTTCGCGAACACTTCATCCCCGGGCCCGGCAGTGCCGGGAAGGAGACGGCGGAGGCCCTTCATGAGCCGCCCGCGGGGGATATTCTTGAGGAGCCCGCGGCGGAATCGACGACAGAGGCCCTCCCGGAGACGACTGCCGAGCCGACTACGGAAGCGCCGGCGGAGCCGGAATATGACGGGGTTCCCTTCATCGAGCTGGCGGAGGAGCTTCCCGCGCTCTCCCAGGACGACCTCGAAGGCGACCTGGTGCAGCTCCTGGCGGACAGCGGCGCGCTGACCGCGGAGGACGGCTACGGGGAGGATCTCACGCCGGAGATCCGCGCAGAGGTGCGTTTCCAGCCGGATGCGGAGCCCTTCGGCACCTACCGCCTGACGCTCCGCGCGGAGAACCGCGACGGGACGGAGGCGACGGCCCAGCGGGACATCTCCGTGGAGATCGTCAAGCCGGTCCTGGAGCTCGACACCTATGAACTGACGCTGGAAAGAGGCGAGGCCTTCAACTCCCTCGAGCACGTCGTCACCGCGACGGATATCGACGGGAACCGGGACGCGCTCTTCCGCCGGATCAATGTCGACGGCGATGTGAACACCTATGCCGCCGGCACCTATGAAGTCCGCTACCGGATCCTCAGCATGCAGAGCGACGCCGACGCGCGGCGGACCCTGACCGTCATCGTGAAATAAGGCTGCCGGCGCGGACATGAACCGCTGTCGCCGGCATAGCCGGAAACGGTCAGAACAGACCGAATAATTTTTTCTTCTTCGGCATGTCGTGCACGTGCACGGTCCTGCCATGGAAGAGATCATCCCCATTCTGCAGAATACGGGCCGCGATCTCGCGGCTCGTTTTTTTCTCCAGGAGGGCAAGGGCTTCGCCCATCTTCGGCGGACGGCTGTCCATGTTGTGGGCGTCTGTGCAGAGGATGTGCACAAAGCCCTTGTTCGCCAGCTCGAACAGCCGCTTCTGCGTGCGGGGATCGAGCACAGTCGCCGTGTTGACCTGGAAGATGCAGCCCTTGTCCATGAAATAGCGGAGCCGGTCCTCATCGAGGAACAGGTGCTCGTAGCGCTCGATGTGGGCGAAGACCGGACGGATCCCGGCCTTCAGGAGGTTCCGGACGATCTCCTCGCCGTAGAGCGGATAGCCGCCGTAGAAGGGCCACTCCAGGAGCAGGTACTCCGTGTCCCCCATCCGAAGCGGGGACAGGTCCATCCCCAGCAGCTGCTCCTTGATCCGCACCTCCGCGCCGAGCGCCGTGGCGATGCCTCTCTCCTCGCAGAGCTGCGAGATCTTCTCAAAAGCCCTTCCCCGTCTCCGAAGGAATCTGTCCTGTTCAATATGATCCGCGTAAAAATGCGGGGTGAAAAGGATCTGCGTCACGCCGTCCCGCGCCTCCGCGTCGAGGATGGCCTCCGAGACCGCGGCGTCCTTCGCGCCGTCGTCGATCCCCGGCAGAATATGACAATGCAGATCGCTGATGACCCTGCCGTTCTCCATCTCTACCCTCCGTACCGGTCATGAAAATGAAACAGCCGCCGCCCCGGAAACAGCCCGGGGCGTGCGGCATCTTCGTTCCTGCTGCGGCGCGCGGTGCGCTGCCGTCCGTGATCACGCTTCTTCGTCGTCCGCCTCGTCCATGGCCGCGATCTTCTCGCGCTCGCCGTAGCCGTAGCTTCCGTACCCATATTTGTTGTTGTAATCCGAATTGTAGTAGGAATAGTACTTGGTATTGTCCGTGCCCGCGTTGCGCGCGTCGTACATGTTCAGGACGACGCCGAGGATCCTGGTGTTCGTCTTGTCCAGCTGCTGCTTGGCAGCCTGCACGTTGTCGCGGGTGACCTGGTTGTGGCTGACGACCATCACGCAGCCGTCCGCGTAGCGGGACAGCACCGACGCGTCCGCGACCGCGTTGACGGGCGGCGTGTCGAGGATGACGTAGTCGTATTCCTTCTCCAGTCTCTTGATCAGCTTATGCATCTCGCCGCTGCCGAGGAGCTCCGTCGGGTTGTCGACGATCATGCCGGCAGGCAGGAAGGAGATGCCTTCCTTCTTCAGGCCGACCACGGCCTTCTCCAGGGTCTCCTCTCCGCGCAGGACCTCGACGATGCCGGCGTGGCGGCGCGAGACCTTCAGGTAGCGGATCAGTGTGGCCTTGCGCAGGTCGCAGTCGAGCAGGATGACCTTATGGTTGTCCCTCGCGAGCGCGATGGACAGGTTGATGGAGACGTTCGACTTGCCCTCCGCAGGGACACTCGACGTGACCATGACGATATGGCCGTTCTCCGTGCTGTCCAGCACGTATTTCAGGTTCGTCCGGAGGGTGCGGAACGCTTCTGTGTAACCAAAGGAGCACTCGTCCGTGAGCAGGCGGGCGATGCGCTCGTGCCGCTCTTCCTTCTTATCTCCCTTGCGATTCAAAAATGACAGTGACAATGCCATGATTCTCTCTCCCTGTTGTTATGTCAGGCGGTCAGCCGCCGGTCCTCAGGCCGTCAGCCTTGACCGGACGGTCAGCCTTTCTTCCCCGCAGCCTTCGCGGACGCGCCGTGGTCTCCCTCCAGCGGTACGACGGCAAGCACGGGGAGATCCAGGATCCTCGTGATATCCTGTTCCGACTTGAATGTATTGTTCAGGAGCTCCTGCAGGATCAGCAGACCGCACACCAGGATAAAGCCCAGCATCGCCGCCGCCAGCGTATATTTCTGAACATTGGGAGAGACGGGCTTCCTGGTCGTGTAAGGTTCGTCGACGACCTTGACGGAGCCGGCCTCCACCTTGTCGATGATGACGCCGGGCGCGATGTCCACGATCTTCGCGACGATGCGCATCGCCTGGTCCGGGTCGGGATCACGCACGGTGATCCGCATGACAGGCGTGTCGTTGACGTCCGCAACGGTGATGTTCCTGCTCAGCTGCTCATAGGTGTCCTCCAGCCCGAGATCATCGATGACCGTCCCGAGCAGGGTGTGGCTCTTCAGGATGACGGAGTAGGTCTCCACCAGGTTCGAGGAAGCTGTCAGGTCCGCCGACGAGACGTTCTCGCGGTTCTCCGAGTTCGCGCTCTTATTGTTGACGACGAGCTCCGCGCTCGCGCTGTAGATCGGTGTCATCAGGAACGTCGAGTAGGCGAATCCCAGATCCGCGAACACGACCGTCACCGCCACGATCAGGATAATGTTCTTCCATAACACGTAGAACAACTGCAGGAGGTCGATCTCTATCTCCCTGCTGTCTCTCAACTGTTCGTCCATAACTGTCCTCTGTCAAGTATTTCTGCCCGTTTCCGGACGCCTCGTGTACTCAAATCAGTTCTGCGCGGAAAGCAGAGCAATTCATAATGAGTATACTATAACTTTTTGGAAAGTCAACTTATTCGGCTTCACTTTTGGACCCGAAACAGCCCGTGGTCATCGGGCAGCTCCTGCGATTTCTCCTTCACGGAGGCCTGTCGAAAATGCTATACTGTCTGCAGAACAGACTTACAGAAATGAAGAAAGGACATACCGCCGTGGCAGACACCAGGATCTTCATCAGCTATTCCCATAAGGACAGGGAGACCTGCTCCAAAATCGATGCTCTCCTCGAGAAACAGGAGGGCTTCAGCGTCTGGTATGACAAGGGCCTGGTTCCCGGAGAAGTCTACCGCCGCAAGATCGCGGAAGTGATCCGCAACGCCGGCTACTTCATCATCCTCCTCTCGGAGTCCTCCGTGAATTCCGACTGGGTCCTGGACGAGGTCGAATACGCCAAGAAGCTGCACAAGAGGATCCTGCCGATCTGGATCGAGAACGTGGACATCCCGGACGACCTGGACATGATCCTGCAGCGCTACCACAGCCTCTTCTGGCACCTGCGCAGCTCGGACAGCCAGTTCGAGAGCAGCCTGCTCTCCATGTTCGACCGCCACACCGATGACTCCCAGGGGCAGGCGCTGGTCGGCTTCGGCAACGAATTCTCCGAGAAGGTCAACAAGAAGATGAAGGACCTCCTCGGCAAAGAGCGCCAGGGCCGCTTCTCCGAGTGCTACAGCAAGGAGAACGCCGTGCACCTCGGGAACGCCTACCTCTTCGGCGGCCCCTGCGGCATCGACCGCGCAAAGGCCCGCCACTACTTCCGGACCGGCCAGTATTTCGGGGACCCGGACTGCGAGTTCCGCCTCCTGCAGATGCAGATGGAGGACCAGGTCGAGGAGACCTGGGACGACCCCGACGAGGAGTTCTCGAAGCCCATCATCACCCGGATGACCGAACTGGCGGACGGCGGCTCCATCCCCGCCAAGCTCTACCTCGGCAACCTCTACTGGTACGGCCGCTACGGCATTGAGAAGGACTACGAGCGCAGCGCCGCCATCTACGAGGAGTGCGCCCGCCTGGGCAACGCCCGCGCCCAGTACCTGATGGCCTCGAACTACTACTACGGCGAAGGCGTCCCGCAGGACTACGAACTCGCGAAAATGTACGCCAACCTCGCCGTCGAGCAGAAATACATCTACGCCTGGCGCCGCTGGGGCAAGTTCTACCGCGACGGCCTGGCCGTCCCCCAGGACTTCAAGAAATCCCGCGAGTGCTACAAGCGCGGTGCCAAGATGGGCGACTACAACTGCTACAACAAGCTCGGCGACATGCTCTACCACGGCTGGGGCTGCGACGAGGACAGGGAGGCCGCCTTCCGCCAGTTCCAGGAAGGCGAGAAAGCGCCCGCCATCAGCCAGCGCTACAGCCTCCAGCGCTCCAAGACCGCGCTCGGCCGCGCCTACGAACTCGGCCAGGGCGTCGCGCAGGACCTCTCCGCCGCCGCCGACAAATACCTCGAAGGCTACAAGCACGGCAGCCTCGAATGCCGCGACGCCTACCTCCGCTGCAGCAGACAGCTGAAGGAGCGCAGCGACGGGGCGGCGCAGAACTCACAGGCCTGACAGGCCTGACAGGCCTGACATCGGCAGAACTCAGAAACGCTTCCGGACACAAGCCCGGAAGCGTTTTTTTCATGCCTGTTTTATTGCCGGAAACAGGTAATAGTGGTATTTCTCAGCCCTGTAATAGTGTACTGCAATCTGCATTACACTATCACAGGGATTGCAGCAATACATATTTGCCGTCTCTCTGCCGGTCCTCTGTCAGTTCTCTGCCGGCACTCTGCCGTCTCAGGCGTTCAGATCCCCCGGTCCCGGCGCTCACGGCAGGAACCTGCATTCACGGAAGGAACCGGCGCATCGCAAACAGCGTGCCGATCATCAGGGCGATCGCGACCGGCAGCGCGATGAACGCGTTGGGCACGAGTCCCGCGATGATGTAGGCCACGAAGCTGACGGCCGCCACGGTGATGGCGTAAGGCAGCTGCGTGGAGACGTGTGTCACATGGTCACACTGGGCGCCGGCACTGGCCATGATGGTCGTGTCGGAGATGGGCGAGCAGTGGTCGCCGCAGACCGCGCCGGCCATGCAGGCGGAGACACAGACGACACCAAGCGGATCCGTCAGCGGGAACACACTCAGCGTGATCGGGATCAGGATGCCGAAAGTGCCCCAGCTCGTACCGGTCGCAAAGGACAGGAAGCAGGCGATCAGGAAGACGATCGCCGGCAGGAATGCCGCGAAGCCTCCGGCGCTTCCTTTGACCACGGCTTCCACGAATTCTTTCGCGCCGAGGGAATCCGTCATGGCCTTCAGGCTCCACGCGAAGGTCAGGATCAGGATCGCCGGCACCATCGCCTTGAAGCCTTCGGGAATGCTGTCCGTGATCTCTTTAAAAGTCAGGACGCGACGCACCAGATACAGGATCACCGTCACGACCAGCGCCACCGCGCTTCCCAGCATCAGGCCCACAGAGGCATCCGAATTCGAGAATGCTTCCACAAACCCGGTCCCCTCAAAGAAGCCGCCGGAGTAGATCATGCCGACGACGCAGGAGACGATCAGCACCGCGATCGGCAGGACCAGGTCGATGACGCGGCCCTTCGCGTTCGAGGAGGCTTCTGCAACTTCTCCGGCAAGCTTTTTCCCGGAGAAAATGTCCCCCTTCTCCTTCGCATTCCTCTCATGCGCCGCCATCGGCCCGTACTCCATGCCTGTCAGCGCCAGGAAGATCATCATCACGATCGTGAGAATGGCATAGAAATTGTAAGGGATCGCCCTAATGAACAGATACAGCCCGTTCCCGTCCTCCACATAGGACGAGACCGCCGCTGCCCATGAAGAGACCGGTGCGATGATACACACCGGCGCCGCCGTCGCGTCGATCAGGTACGCCAGCTTTGCCCTGGAGATCTTGCTTTTGTCCGTGACGGGCCGCATGACGCTGCCCACAGTCAGGCAGTTGAAATAATCATCGATGAAGATCAGCACGCCCAGCGCGATCGTCGCCAGCTGTGCGCCGGCCCTCGACTTGATCTTCTCGGACGCCCAGCGGCCGAACGCGGCGGAGCCGCCCGCCTTGTTCATCAGCGCCACCAGGATGCCCAGCACCACCAGAAACACCAGAATACCCACATTGTACGGATCCGCCAGCGAAGCCACGATGCCGTCATTAAACGCATGGGTCAGCGTCCCCTCAAAGCTGAACCCCGAATACAGCAGCCCACCTACGATGATGCCCACAAACAGCGACGAATACACTTCCTTCGTGATCAGCGCCAGCGCGATCGCAATGACCGGCGGCAGCAGCGCCCACGGCGTCATATAAAACGGACTCATCTCTACTCCCTCCTCGTGTGAAACTTGATGGAACCTGGCGGCAGCTGGTGGCTGTTGGCCAATTGCTGTTGGCCGGTGGCTGTTGGCCGGCGGCTGTCAGCTGTCGCCAGCGGCTGTATACAATGATACAGGCGCTTTGAGGATGATTATACGAGGATTATGCATTATTATCAAGCATTATTGCATGAATATTCATTGCAGCCAATGCCTGCCTGGATTAGAGATATTATCGTTATATCCGCTGTGATTTTCGCTTATTCTCACAGCGGATATTACGTTTCATCCTCCGGTCGTTATTTCCGCTGTGGTTTTCGACCGATTCCACAGCGGATATAACGTTTCTTCCTCTGGTCGTTATTTCCGCTGTGATTTTCGACCGATTCCACAGCGGATATAACGTTTCTTCCTCTGGTCGTTATTTCCGCTGTGGTTTTCGACCGATTCCACAGCGGATATAACGTTTCTTCCTACGATCGTTATTTCTGCTGTGATTATCGCCTAATATCACAGCGGATATAACGGCCGGGGACAGGAAGCCGGTTCTTAATTGTTTCTTAATAAATCAGCACTTGCGAATTGTCGGCCTTCCTATTATACTTGTGATAATTTCATATTTACGTATCCGTGTTTCGCTATTACATTTATCGAAAGGAGGATCATGTTCCCGGATTTGCAGCTGAAGAAGGTAAGAAGAGAGCTGGCGGAGCAATCCGCTTATCACAAGCGTCAGCTTGGCTATTTACCGAAAGGGAAGATTGCTTTCCTGAAGAACGGGAGTTATGTGAAATGGGTCAGAAGAGAGGAGGATGCCGGCAGCGGCGGCACTATCATATATCGTAAAGACAGATCCTTTGCAAAGGATCTGAACCTGAAGAGGTATCATTCGAAGATGGCGAACACTCTGGATCTGCAGATTCGTCTTCTGGATCAGGTATTGCTGGCAGCTTCCGATGCCGCCTCGGAGGCAGATCTCCCGTTTCTCACCGCAGATCTGGCTTCCGAGGTCATTGCTGCCATTTCTGCAGGTATCGAATATGCCAATAAGCGAACAGGAATTCCTGCAGCGGATGCTGTGATCAACAGCACCTCCGTCGAATCAGCAGTGGGTCACTCTGCTATCGGAGACATGCGCCTGCATGCTGAGAAGGCGCTCCTCTCCCCTGCCCTTCTGGAGTCCGTCAAATGGATGACCGACTGGTGCCGGGGGGCCTATGAATGCGGCGACCGCCACATCAATGAACTTCGCGTCAGAGCAAAGTGCGGCCTCCTGGTGCGCTCAAAGTCAGAGGCATTCATTGCTGACTGGCTGTTCGAGCACCGGATCCCCTTCCATTATGAGCAGGTCCTGCGCGTGGGGGACTATATCTTCTGCCCGGATTTCACGATCCTGCTGCCGGACGGGACGCTGCTCTTCTGGGAACATTTCGGCGCGCTCAACAAGACCGGCTATCTGCAGGATACACAAAGGAAGCTTGCCCGCTACCTCGAAGCCGGCATCTACCCTGGGAGAGATCTCCTGATCACCTGCGAAGACGGCGATAATCCGATGGATCTGCGGGACACAGAGTGGATCCTTCACATGCTCTGCAGCAAGTATATGTCAGCTGTGCCTTTTGGCGGGGTATCGGAGGTACCGCTGATGATGAAATAAACAGATCAGCGGCAGAGATCTCCACCGGGAATCTCTGCCGCCTGTCTTCTCGAATCATCTTCTCAAATCATCTTCTCAAATCATCTTCTCAAATCAGTTTCAT
>DFIR01000025.1:5432-25683 GCA_002372815.1 Lachnospiraceae bacterium UBA3692 | reverse complement strand
GCTGTGCGGAAGGCAAGATCGACAGTTGGATAGACAGGTAGAAAGAGGAAGCTGTCAATTCAGCTGTGCGGAAGAGTAAATCGACAGTCAGATAGACAGGCCTGACGAGGGGCAGAGAGCTGGATACATGTAAGACAAGAAAATGCCGATAGCAGGGCTGTGGAGGCAAGACCACGGCCCCGCAATCGGCAAGGCTAGCAAAAAAGAAATCAAGAAAGGTGCCGGTTTAGAAGTCTTTCGGATCCGGGTATTTATCTGTATTCATGCCGTAGCTGCCGTCGCTTTTGACGGTGAGGTACCAGGTCTGGTCTCCGTTCTGCAGAGTCACAAAGCAAAAATCGTTCTCAAAAGAGTCGGTGATCTCCAGCTTCTGGTCCATGTAGTAGACCCAGATGGTTCCGTCTTCTTCAAAAATAACTTCCGGCATGTTCAGGTGTTCCAGGATCTCTTCTTCTGTCAGCGGTCGTTCGGTGCCGTCCGGTTCGATGGCGATGCCGCCTCCGCCTCTGTGCTGCGCTGTGCCGTCAGCGTCGGTATAGTCCAGTGTGTAGTGACTGGAGTCAGTGTTTTCGATCGTCAGCACGGCATTGGTCTGATCGCCGTGGAGCCAGATCTGGATCGTTCTCTGAATACCGCCGACATTGGCTGCGTAGGCGGCTGTGCCGCTTCCCAGAAGCAGGAGGAGGCAGGCTGCCGCTGCGGCGAGGCGCGGCAGGTGGGTCCTCTTTGCGCGGCGTCTGGCCGTCGCCAGGTCGGTTCTCACGGCAGTATCTGAAGTATTATTGTTTTCTGTCATTTTCATCACCTCCGGCAGTATCCTGTCAGAAGCGTGCAGTCTGCCGAACGTCTCCCTTATTCTTTCACGATCTGTCATCTTCACGCCTCCTTCAGATAGTCTTTGAGCTTTGCGCGTGCGCGGAAGAGCCGGGTGCTGACCGTCTTCTCCGGAATCTCCAACAAGGAGGAGATCTCCGCGGTGGAATAGCCTTCGTAATAGAAGAGCAGCAGCGGCACTCTGTATTTCCTGTCCAGGTCCATGACGGCTTTGAAGAGTTCCAGGTGGTGCTCTTCTTCGAAGCCGAGCGTTCCCGCATAGGCGTCCAGGTCTTCCATGCGTCTCCAGGGGGACCGGAACAGCATCCTGCACCGGTTGATCGTGACACGGATCAGCCAGTTGCGGAGATGTTCGTCCGTCTCGAATACCTTGTCGGTCCGAAACAGCTGCAGCAGTACATCCTGCGTCACATCGTCCGCGTCATGGGAATTCCGGGTCCAGCTGTAGGCCGTCCGGTAGATCCTGTCTATGTTTTGTTCCGCACAGGCGGCAAATTCTTCTCTCGTCATTGATTCACTCCTCAGGGCCCTACATTAATAATATGCGCGAGAGGGGGGATTTCTTTCAAAAAAATTACGAAGATGAATTCTCAGCAAACCTTTGCCGCCATGTTTATTTGAGATGAAAAATAAACACCACTACAAAGGTTTCCTGTCAAACCTTTGCCAGCATGTTTATTTAAGGCGAATAATAAACACCACTACAAAGGTTTCCCGGCAAACCTTTGCCGGCGTGTTTATTTAAGGCGAAAAATAAACACCACCACAAAGGTTTCCTGTCAAACCTTTGCCGACGTGTTTATTTAAGGAGAAATATAAATACCACCACAAAGGTTTCCCGGCAAACCTTTGTCGGCATGTTTATTTGAAATGAAAAATAAACACCACCGCAAAGATTTCCCAGCAAGCCTTTAGCGGAGGTGTTATAAGAAGGCGGTCCCTGATTACCGCACCGGGCAGAGCCCCCCCACATAAATCAGAGCAGTTCCTCCGCCCTCGAGATGATGCGGGTGGCGCCGGAAGCTTCCAGGAAAGCGCGGGAGCGGAAGCCCCAGTCCACGGCGATGCAGTCCAGGCCGGTGTTGGAAGCGGTCTGGAGGTCGATCTCAGAATCGCCGATATAGACGGATTCGGAAGGAGACACGCCGAGGATCTCCAGGCAGCGGAGGACCATGTCGGGGGCAGGTTTGCGGGCGATGCCCTTCTGCTCGCCGATGGAGTAGTCGAAGAGGCCGTCGAACTGGTCGCGGACGAGCTCCTGGACGGCGTTGTCCGGCTTGTTGGAGACGACGGCGGTGAGAAGGCCCCGCGCCCGGAGGGCCCGGATCGTCTCCGGAATGCCCGGGTAAGGGCCGGTGCTGTCGGTGCAGTGGATGGCGTAGTAGGGACGGAAGACGTCCTCGATCTCTGCGACAGCAGAAGGATCCACGGTGGGAGAGATCGGATCGTCAGCGGAACCGACCTGCACCAGCGATTCCAGCGGCCAGCCGGCCTCATAGGCCAGCGCCCGGGTCGCGGAGACGGTGATCCCGCTCCCGAAGAAGGCCCCGGTGATCTCCGGCGAATAGTCATGCCGGTGTCCGCAGACTTCCAGCGCGTGGTTCAGGGAATGGTTGAGGTCCGTCAGGGTGTCCAGGACGGTCCCGTCCATGTCGAAGATATAGGCTTTGTAGGTTTTCATGCAGTTCTCCCGGTCCCGTCACTCTCCGCCGTACATATGCTTCCGCACGATCCTGGCCGCGGTCTCCGGGCCGAACAGTTTCGTGAACATGTTGACGGCAGGGCCGCCGCCCGAAAGGAGCTTCGCGGAAAAATCATCCACCTTCGCCGCCTTCTCCTCACAGGAAGCGGCGTCAAGCTTCGGTGCCTCCGCCAGCCAGGAGATATACGCGTCCAGGCAGGCCTGCGCAGCGCGGTTCAGGCGCTCGCTGTTTCTGCTTTTCTTGCGATAGGAGCAGTCGTAGAGGATGCTGTCGTACCAGTGGCTGCCGCTTGTGTAGTCCTCCAGATCGGCGTCCCGGTCCCGGAGCCTGCGAAGCGCTTCCTGCGGAGCCTGCGGCCAGGCCTGCAGCTGCGTGTCGTAGATCTCGACGAGCTGCGTCTCTTTTCCGAAAGCACGGATCCAGTCGGCATTGATGATCGGTGCGTCGACCTTCCGCGGCGCGATGATCACCGACTCCATTTTCATGAGTCCGAGAAAAGCCTTCATGCGCATGACGCAGAGGTGCCCCAGGCCCTCGATCTCATAAGCCTCCGTATCGAATGTCATGCCGCTCTTGGAGAGGTGTGTGTCGGTACCCAGGTCTTTTTTCTTCAGAGAATAGCTGCGGTGGAGCTGGTTCTGCGCGTATGCGCCGAGGTCGGTGTGTTTGCTCATGGGATTCTGCCTTTCTTTCCGGAAACCGGAATCGTCTGTGTGTTCTTCTATAGTACCACATTCCGGGGATTCGTGTTATGATGCTGTGCAGGATACACCGGCGGCAGTACAGGAGGACGGAACGGATGATCAAGAGGAATCAGATCCTGAAGACCTACGGAACGGATTATAAAGACATGACGGTGAGACTTCTCGGTGTCAGTGACCTGGCGGCCGTCATCAGGAACCGCTGTGAGGAATCAGGCATGGCGGCAGATCCTCACGACGCCTGCATCGGCATCAAGCCCAACCTTGTCGTCCCCTCCCCGGCGGAGTTCGGCGGCACGACCCATACCGAAGTGGTGGCCGGGATCATCGAATATCTGCAGGCGGAAGGGTTCGGGAACCTTCTGATCGCGGAGGGCTCCTGGGTCGGCGACCGCACGGCGGAGGCCTACGAATACTGCGGCTACCGGCAGCTCTGCGAGAGATACGGGGTGCCCTTCGTCGATACGCAGAAGGAGCGTTCCCATGAAGTCGACTGCGGCGGGATGCGGCTGAAGGTCGTGGACACTGTGGACCGGATCGACTTTCTCATCAATGTGCCGGTCATGAAGGGGCACTGCCAGACGCTCATGACCTGTGCCCTCAAGAACCTGAAAGGCCTTCTGCCCAATCCGGAGAAGAGCCGCTTCCACAGAATGGGCCTCCACAAGCCCATCGCGCATCTGCAGAAGGGGATCCGGCAGGATTTTATCGTTGTGGACCATATCTGCGGGGACCTGGACTTCGAGGAAGGCGGCAATCCGGTGGTCCGCAACTGCGTGATGACGGCGCTGGATCCGGTGCTGGTCGACAGCTACGCATGCCATCTCATGGGCTATACGCCGGATGACGTGCCCTACGTGCGCATGGCGGAGCAGCTGGGGATCGGGACGACGGACCTCTCGCAGGCGGAGATCCTGCATGTGGGCAGGGGGACCGCTAACGGAGCGTCAGCCGGCACAGAGGTGCAGGCGGACCTGGAAACGGATGAAGAACTCCCCCGCAGCCGGCGCGTGCTCGACGTCGCCTATGCCGTGGAGGAGGTGGACTCCTGCAGCGCCTGCTACGCGAACCTGACCGGCGCGCTGATCCGCCTGGAGGAAGAGGGACTTCTGGACCAGCTGGACACCCAGATCGGAATCGGCCAGGGCATGCAGGAAAAGACCGGCCGACTGGGCGTCGGCCGGTGCACGCAGAATTTTGACGTATGTATCATGGGATGTCCGCCCTCTTCGGACAAGATCTATGAGGGACTCAGAAAGTACATCCTGGAAGCAGGAGCTGCTTCGCATCCTGAATGTAATATTCACCGCCGCAGGCTTCCAGATAAGGACGGGAGCGGTAGCCCCACTCCACCAGGATGCAGTCGAGACCGGCATTCTTAGCTGTCTCGATGTCGACCTCGGAGTCGCCGATGTAGACCGCGTCCTCCGCCTCGACGCCCAGATGCCGCGTGCACTCCCACACCATGTCGGGGGCGGGTTTTCTGGTGATCGACGGCTTCTCGCCGAGGGCGAAGTCGAAGACACCCGGGAAATGATCCTGCACCAGTGTCTGCACGGCAGGGTCCGGTTTGTTGGAGACGACGGCCGTGAGGTCGCCGCGGGCGCGCAGCGCCAGGATCACCTCGGAGATGCCGGGGTAGGGAGCGGTCGTGTCATTGCAGTGCTCGGCGTAATAGGGGCCCATCACCTCTCCCAGGCGGGCGAGTTCCGCGGGATCCATCTGCGGTGTGATCGTGTCCTCCGGGGTGCCGACCAGCAGGAGCTCCTCCAGCGGCCAGCCTTTCGCCCTCGCGATGGCGCGGACGGAGCCGACCGTGCCGCCTCCGCCCACGAAGATCTTCACTTCTTCGGGGGTGAAGGTGTTCGTGTATCCGAGCTTCCGGATCGCGTAGTTCATGGAGGTGCAGATGTCGTCCAGTGTGTTCAGCACAGTTCCGTCGAGATCGAAAATATAGGCTTTGTAACGGGATTTCATAGCGCGGTCCCTCCTTTGCGGAATCGTATAATTATGAATTCTGAGAACAGTGTAACATACTTTCTTTTTGTTGAACAATATTTTGTACAAGGAGATCTCCGTGACAGACCGTGAATGGGACGCCAGACTGCACATCGACACCTGCGGGCGGGAGGACCACGCGCAGGACGGCGACCATTACGCCTATGAGCCCACAGATTACTGCATTCTGGAGCGCCTGGTACAGAGCGGCTACATCGGGCACGACGACTTCCTTCTGGACTACGGATGCGGAAAAGGCCGCGTATCCTTCTTCCTCCACGCCGCGACCGGCTGCCGGGTGACGGGCATCGACTACGACGAGGACATGATCGCGGCCGCCCGGAAGAATCTCCGGTCCTGCCGCACCGTGCGGCGGTCCGCGGATGACGGCGGCAGCGGGGAAGCCCCGGTCCGCTTTCTGCAGGAGGACGCGCTCGCCTATAAGGTGACGGGGGAGAACCGGTTCTATTTCTTCAATCCTTTTTCGGAGAAGATCCTGCGGGTGGTCCTGGACAGGATCCTGGATTCCTGGTATGAGGACCCGCGGGAGATGTACCTCTTCTTCTACTACCCGGAGGACGAGTACGTCGGGCGCCTCATGATGACGCCGGAGCTGGCGTTCGTGGACGAGATCGACTGCACGGACCTCTATCAGCACCCGAACAGGCGGGAGAGGATCCTTGTGTTTGAAGTGGAAGAGTGAGCCGCCGGACGGAAATTGCATCTTCCGGGGGGTTCATTTATACTATGGTGGATAGATTTTTTATGCACAGAAGGAGGCAGAAAGTGAATAAACTCGGTTTTGGTTTCATGAGAATGCCGCTCACGGATCCCGATGATCAGAGAGCGATCGATCTCCCCCAGGTGGAGCGGATGGCGGACGCCTTCTTTCAGGCTGGGTTCACATATTGCGACACGGCGTGGATGTATCACAAATTCATGAGCGAGCCCACCGTCGGCAAGGCAGTGGTGGCCCGCTACCCCAGGGGCAGCTTCACGATCGCCAGCAAGATGCCCGTGTTCATGATCCACTCCCGCGAAGAGGGCGTGCAGACCTTCGCCGCGCAGAAAGAGAAGCTGGGCGTGGACTATTTTGACTACTATCTCATGCACAACATGGACCATGAGAACTACGAACTGGCGAAGAAATACGACATGCTCAACTTCCTCCGCGAGAAAAAAGCCTCCGGCGAGATCCGCCGCCTCGGCTTCTCCTGCCACGACACCGCGGAATTCCTGGACAAGGTCCTGACGGAATGTCCTTACTTCGAGTTCGTACAGCTCCAGATCAATTACCTGGACTGGGAGGACGAGGAGATCCAGAGCCGGAAGTGCTATGAAGTCTGCGTGAAGCACGGCAAGCCGGTGATCGTCATGGAGCCGGTCAAGGGCGGCACCCTGGCAAATGTCCCGGATCCCGTGAAGGAACTGCTGCAGTCGGTCCACCCGGACTGGAGCCCGGCCTCCTGGGCCCTGCGCTTCGCGGCCAGCCTCCCCGGCGTGGAGATCGTCCTGTCCGGCATGAGCAACATGGACCAGCTCACCGAAAACATCGGATTCATGAAGGACATGGAGCCGCTGACTTCTGAAGAAGTGAAGGTGCTCGAGCGCGCGGCCGCCATGATCAAGGGCACCATCGCCATCCCCTGCACCGGCTGCCGGTACTGCGTGGAGGAGAACAGCTGCCCCATGAACCTGTCGATCCCCCGCTACTTCGCCCTCTACAACCTGGCGCAGCTGCATGAAAACAGCGGCGCGTCGGAAGAGAAGGCCCAGTACGAGGAGATCATATCCCAGGGCTTCGGCCGCGCATCCGAATGCATCGGCTGCCGCAGCTGCGAGGCAGTCTGCCCGCAGCACATCCTGATCTCCGAGCGCATGCAGGAAGTGAGCGCGGCGCTGGAGGGGTGAGAGAATAGAAGAGAGAAACTGACTGAAAACTCCGTGGAGGCGATCAACTCCACGGAGTTACTTTATGACCTGGCGTCAACTGTACAGGAGGAGAAGGGTACAATGTCAGAATTGCCAGCGGTTGCAGCAGGCGCGGCGAGTGCGGCGAGTGCGCGCCGGTCCCGGGGCCGTGGAGGTGCCTCCAGGGCCCGTTAAAGGGCATAATAAGCAGAAATCAGAGGAATTGCCGGTTGCCGGGCCGCGGAGGTATGTCTACGGCCCGGCAATCGGCAAGCAGGACAGAATGCAAGAAAAATGCCGAAGCCGGGGCCGTGGACCTGCCTCCACGGCCCCGGCTCCGCCCGGGTGTCATAAGAGTGTTATAAAAAACTGTTAATTACAGCACCACACCATCCTTAAAGATGGAGATCTCACGGATGCCGTGCTTCTCGGCGTTGACCTGCTCGCCGCTGGCGACTTTCAGGACGTAGTCGAGGAGGCGGTCACCGGCTTCGTCGAGGGTCTCCTTGCCTTCCGCGACCGTGCCGGCGTTGAAGTCGATCCAGGCACGCTTCTTCTCATAGAGAGGGGTATTGGTGGAGATCTTCATGGTCGGAGCGGGAGCGCCGAAAGGCGTGCCGCGGCCGGTGGTGAAGAGGATCATGTGGGCACCGGCGGCCGTCAGGTCGGTGGCGCTGACCAGGTCGTTGCCGGGACCGGACAGGACGTTCAGGCCCTTCTTGGTGACGGGCTCTGCATAGCGGAGGACGTCGACGATCTGTGCGCTGCCGCCCTTCTGGACGCAGCCGCAGGACTTGTCTTCCAGGGTGGTGATGCCGCCCGCCTTGTTGCCGGGGCTGGGATTCTCGTAGACCACCTGGCCATGGGAGACGAAGTACTGCTTGAAGTCATTGACCATGTCGACAGCCTTGTTGAAGACTTCCGTGTTCTCGCAGCGGGAGAAGAGGATGTTCTCGGCGCCGAACATCTCGGGGACCTCGGTCAGGACGGTGGAGCCGCCCAGAGCGATGAGACGGTCGGAGAAGCGGCCGACAGTCGGGTTGGCAGTGATGCCGGAGAGACCGTCGGAGCCGCCGCACTTCATGCCGATGACAAGCTCGGAGGCGGGAAGTTCTTCGCGGTGGAACTGGCCGGCGTACTCCGCGAGCTGCGCGAGGAGCTCGGAGCCGGCTTCCAGCTCATCCTCCACTTCCTGGCAGATGAGGAACTTCACGCGGTCGGGATCATACTCGCCGAGGGCTTCCTTGAACATGTCGAGGACCAGGTTCTCGCAGCCGAGGCCCAAACAGAGGACGCCGCCGGCATTGGGATGGCGGACCAGCGCGGTGAGGAGCTTCTTGGTCTGGGCCAGGTCGTCGCCGAGCTGGGAGCAGCCGAAGGGATGGCCGAAGGAATAGAGGCCGTCGATGCTGCCTTTGACCAGGTGCTGGTTCTGCTCGACGAGCTGCTTCGCGATGCCGTTGACGCAGCCGACGATCGGGATGATCCAGAGCTCGTTGCGGATGGCCGCGCGGCCGTCCTTCCTGCGGTAGCCCATGAAGGTGCGGGGAGCCGGATTCGGAAGGTCATAGACCTTGTGATCATAGTAGTAGTCGGCGTTCTCGGAGAGGCCGGTGCGCACGTTGTGGGTGTGGACCCAGCTGCCCTTCGTGATGGGCGCCTTCGCGATGGCGATGCAGTTGCCGTACTTGATGATCTCGCCACCCTCCGCGATGTCGGTGAGAGCGATCTTGTGGCCGCGTGTGATATCTTCGGAGGCGGTGACGGTGATGCCGTCGACCGTGAGCGTCTCGCCCTTCGCGATCGGCTGCAGCGCGACTGCGACATTGTCCGAGGGATGGATATGGATCAGTCTCATAAGAATCCTTTCCGCCGCCAGTCAAGGCGGCAAAACAGGCTCACACAGGGGACGGTTCTCTGTGTGAGCCTGCCAAGGGCATTCATTCTGCAGCTTACACAGAGAACCGTCCCCTGTGTGAGCTGCAGTCATTATTACAGGACAGAAGCGTAAGCAGCGAGCACGCCCTTGTCGCGGATCAGCTCGAGATCCCTGGTGACGGTCTCGGTGAGGTTCGGGATCTCATTCAGATCCTGGTCCCACATCTGCTTGTTGCCCAGAACCGCCTTCACGAGGTCAGCGGCGCTGTCATCCTTGTGTGCATAGAAGAAATCCAGTGCCCAGGCGTCGTCCTGGATCTTGTACTCGTTGCCGGCGGGGCGCTTGCAGACGAGGCCGTCGTCCTCGCGGCGCTGCACGTCGTTGGAATAGAAAGCGATGTAGGCGGCAAGGCTCATGGTCAGCGCCTGCGGAAGCTTTCCGAAGGTCTCGATGTACTCGAGGAAGGAAGGCATGTTCCTGGCTTTCCACTTGGAGGTGGAGTTCAGGGTGATGCTCATCAGCTGGTGATCCACGAAAGGATTGTTGAATCTGTCATACACCGCTGCCGCGAAGTTCTTGCAGTCTTCCTTGTCCAGAGGCAGGCAGGGGATGATCTCGTCGTAGAGCATCTTGTTCATGAAGCCGCGGATGGTGTCGTCGTGCATGCAGTCGCGGACGATGTCCTGACCTGCAAGATAAGCACCCGGGACAAAACCGGTGTGCGCACCGTTCAGGATGCGGACCTTTCTCTTCTTGTAAGGAGCGACTTCCGGAACGACGTGGACGTTGAGGCCGGCCTTCTTGAAGGGAAGCTTCTCCTCAAGCCAGGCGGGACCTTCGATGTACCACACGCCGAAGACTTCGCCGACGTCCAGAAGCGGATCGTCGTAGCCGTTCTCTTCCGTCAGACGGGCAACTTCCTGCGCGTCGCGAATGCGGCCGGGAACGATGCGGTCCACGAGCGTGGAGCAGAACAGGCAGTCATTCTGCAGCCATGCGATGAAGTCCTCGCCATAGCCCCAGTCCTTCGCGTGCTGCACGCAGCACTTCTCGAGCTCCTTGCCGTTGTTGTCGATCAGCTCGCAGGAGAGGATGACGACACCCTTCTTGCCCGCCTGGAAGCGCTCGTGCAGGAGCACGGTCAGCTTCGCGGGGAAGGAAGTCGGCGGCAGCTGGTCCGGAGTGCAGGAACCGTCGTAGACGATACCGGCCTCGGTGGTGTTGGAAGCGACGTACTCGAGGTCATCGCTCTTCGCGATCTCGATGATCTTGGCCCAGTCGGCGTCATCGTACGGATTGTAGCAGGCATCCACGACGGAGATCACGCGCTTGCGGTCGATCTTCTCGCCGTTCTCGCTGCCGCGGAGATACAGGGTGTACAGACCTTCCTGCTCGTTGATGAGCTTGGTGAGACCCATGGAGATGGGCTGCACCAGGGCGACCTTGCCGTTCCAGTCCGCCAGTTCGTTGGACATATCGAACCAGTAGTCCACGAACGCGCGGAGGAAGTTGCCCTCGCCGAACTGCAGGACCTTGACCGGCGCATCCTTCAGGATGTAGCCGTCGTAGCCGGATTTATTCAGGACTTCATAATTCAGTTTCGCTGCCATGATCGATTCCTTTCTTAAAATACTTATCTTTCAGCCGAACGGGTTGATTACTGAATATTGAGACCAAAGTAACGGTTTGCGTTGTTGAAGCAGATGCCCTGGACGATCTTCTTCAGGGAAGCGTCGTAATCCGGATACTCGCCGTCCTCGACCCACTGGCCGATCACGTTGCACATGATCCTGCGGAAGTAATCGTGTCTCGTGTAGGAGAGGAAGGAGCGGGAGTCTGTCAGCATGCCGACGAAGGTGCCGATCAGGCCGAGGTTGCCGAGCGCTCTGAGCTGCTCTTCCATGCCGTCGCGGGTATCAAGGAACCACCAGGCAGCGCCGAGCTGCATCTTGCCGGGGACCTCATCGGACTGGAAGCAGCCGAGGCAGGTCGTGATCTGGTTGAAGTCGTTGTGATCCAGGGAGAAGACGATGGTCTTGGGAAGCTCGTTGGTCTCATCGAGATGAGAGAAGAGCTGTGCCATCTGGTCGCCGCAGGTGGACTTCGCGATCATGTCGAAGCCGGTGTCCGGTCCTTCGATGCGGAACATGCGCTTGTTGTTGTCTCTCGTGCAGGAGTAGTGGATCTCCATGACGATGTTTTCTTTGTGATACTTCTTCGCGAGGGAGACAAGCACCTTGGTCTGGAAGATCTCCGCCTCTTCGACGGTGAGCTTCTCGCCGGCCATGGCCTTCTTGAAGGCTGCATCCGCCTGCTCGTCGGTGCCTTCACGGAACATGATGTAGTCGATGCCGTGGTCGGAAGCGACACAGCCGTGCGCCTTGAAGAAGTCGATCCTCTCATTCAGGGCATCGCAGACATCCTGCGCGCTGGTGAGCTCTCTGCCGACGCTCGCGCCGAGCTTGCCGATGTAGTCTTTCCAACCGGCCTTGGTGATGTTGATGGCCTTGTCGGGGCGGAAGGAAGGACGGACCATGAAGCCCAGATCCTTGATCTCAGCCAGCTTCTCGTGCCACTCGAGGGTGTCGATCGGGTCATCGGTGGTGCCGACGTACTTCACGTTGGACTGACGGATGATGCCGCGGACGGAGAGGTTGGGATCATGCTGCAGCATGTCGCTGGTCTTGTCCCAGATCTCCTTCGCGTTGTCGACGGTCAGAGGCTCGTTGATGCCGAAATATTTCTTCAGCTCGTAGTTGGACCAGTGGTACATCGGATTGCCGATGGCCAGCTCCAGAGCGCCCGCGAAAGCGACGAACTTCTCATAAGGATCGGCGTCGCCGGTCACGACGTTCTCCGGGATACCGGCACTTCTCATGACACGCCATTTATAGTGATCGCCGAAGTAGGTGCCGTCCGCACTGCGGCCGCCCAGCCAGACTTCCGCGATGTTGTTGTAGCGGCGGTCCTCATAGATCTCGCGCGGCGGAATGTGGCAGTGATAGTCGATGATGGGCATATCTTCCGCGAAATCGTGGAAGAGGTGCTTGGCGGTCTCATTCTTCAGCATGAAGTCCTTGTCCATAAAAGCTTTCTTCATAGATTCTTTCCGGCAGATCCCCGGCTGCCGCCCTCCTTTTCGTAAAAGTTCGGGGATGATGTTTGAAAGAAAGTGGTCGCTTACATGATGCGGGGCGTCTGCGGGAAGTGGTCCCGCGCCGGGCTTGTGTTACCTGTTCCGACTCTTGGCTCCGTGCGCATGTAAGCGCTTACATCCTGCTTACAAGCATACATTCTTTCGCAGAACTTGTCAAGAAAAAAACATTCTGTAGACGCAGAAACCTGTTTGCATCCTGCCGGTGCAGAGGCTCTGTCACCTCGTCGTCCCCCGCTCCACAAGACGCCAGCCCAGCCGGACCTCCTGCGGCTGATCGTGGTCGCCGGACAGGTACTGGTGCAGACGGTGCACGGTCGTCTCGCACATCTCCGAGAGAAGGTTGTCGATGCTGGTGAGCTCCGGCTCGCAGGCGACGGAGAGAGAAGAGTTGTTGTAGCCGACGATCTCCAGGTCCTCCGGGACGCGGAGTCCCCGGGCGGCTGCGTATTTGACGGCGCCGACCGCCATCCCGTCGTCGGTGGCGATGACGGCGTCGAATGTGAGCGGCGCACCAACTGCCCCGGCTGAATCACCGGGATCCGCATTTGCGGTCTTCTCCAGCAGAAGATCCCGGACCAGATGGATCCGGTTGCGGACGCGCAGCATCAGGGAGGGGTCGACCGGAAGACCGGCGTCGCGCAGGGCCTGCCGGTAGCCTTCGGTCTTCTGCAGGGCGCTGTAGGAGCCGGAATCGGTCATGAACAGGATGCGGCGCCGCCCCTGCTGCAGGAGCCTGGAGGTCACATTGTACATGGCGCCGAAATCATCACAGACACAAGAGAAAATATTTCCCCCCTGCACGTGCCCGTTGACGAGGAAGACCGGCACCTGCTCCGCCGCGCGGCGGATGTACTCCGTCTCCTCCGGGTCGAGGCCGGCGCCGGCGTAGGTCGAGCCGACGAGGATCAGGGCGTCCACTTTCTTCGAGAGGAGCATCTGGACGTGGCGCTCCTTGCTCTCACGGTCGAAACCGCTGGTGGCGAGGAGGGAGCTGTAGCCGTTCTCCTTCAGGGCCTGCTCGAGGAAGGCGACGCTGTCGGCCATGAACAGGTCGGAGATGTCCGGCACCAGGATGCCGACAGCGTGGATCGTGCCGACACCCAGCCCCTGGGCGAAGATATTCGGCGTATACCCGCTGCTCTCGATGACCTCCAGCACTTTGGCGCGCGTGCGGGGGGAGACTTTCTCCGAACCGTTGAGGACACGGGAGACGGTGGCGATGGAAACGCCGGCCTGCTGTGCGATATCGTAAATGTTCATGTGTGTCTTCCTGCTGCAGATAGATGACAGCCGGCAGCCCGCCGAAGGGACAGGACCGGCACTGAAAGCGCTTACAAATATAGTTTACAGGAACCTCCTCCGGATATGCAACCGGAAAAAGACAAAAAAACAGGTGCCGCAGCCGCAGCACCTGTCCGAAAGGATCCGCGTATCTTTGGTTCTTCCTCAGATCTTCTTCCGTTCTTCCTCTGTTCTTCTTCAGCTCTCTTTGGCCGCCGGTATATCTGCCGGATCGGTGCCGGCGCCCCGGTTCTTCCGGTAATTGCGCGGGGAGGTGCCGTACATTTTCTTGAAGGCATCCTTGAAATAGTTGCTGTCCGCGAAACCGCTGTTCAGCGCCACGTCCGTGATCGTGTGGTCGGTGGTCAGGAGCTCTTTGGAGGCGTGCTCGAGACGCACATAGGTCAGGTACTCCTTCATCCCGACGCCCGTCACCTGCCGGAAGCGCTTGCTGAAATAGCCGGGGGACAGGCACGCGCGCGACGCGAGCAGGTCCAGCGTGATGCTCTGGTTGTAGTGCTCGGAGATGAACTTGGAGGCTTCCAGGATGGGGTCGTCGACCGCAGTAGCATTGCCGCTTCCGTCCCGCAGCCGGCACCAGCGCCGGACATAGAGGAAGAACTGGTAGAGCTCCAGCATCAGCAGGTTGCTGGTCACCTCGTCGTCCAGCTTGTCCTCCTTGATCATCATTTCGAGATGCTCGGTGAACAGGTCCCTGTATGCGTGCGGCACATGGTAGAGATGCGTCTTCGAGAACCACTCGTGTTCCCCCATCTCCGGGGCCCCGGACATATTGAGATAGTCCTGCAGGTCGGATTTCCGAAAATAAATATTATACCGCATACAGCCTGTCAGGTACCTGTTGTAATGGATCACATGCGGTGGGATGACCAGAAAGTCTCCCGCTCTTAATTCATACAGCGCATTATCGATGAAGAATCTGCACGAGCCTTGCAGCACATAAAAGATCTCATAGTAATAATGATAATGATTGCGCGACATCGTGTAGTCACTGCTCCGGAACAGCTTGTTGATATACACTCTGTCAATATGGAGGTCGGATACCCGCATTTTCGCTCCTTTCCCCTTATTCACTGCGTGAAGCAACTGCAGTGCTGTGATCATAATAACACAAGCGGAGCAAAAAATCAGTACTTTAAAAAGTGCAGTGCGCTGTTCAACTTGCGGGCACTCATGATATAGTGAATATACTACCGTTTTTGATAATCGCGCGGGCAGTTCCCGCCGGAAAGGAGCAGATATGAACAAGAAAACGATCGACTACACCGAGTACGCCGGAAAGATCCTCGAGGCGCTGCCGAAGGGCATCCTGCTCACGACCAAGGCCGGAACGAAGACCAATTCCATGGTGATCGGCTGGGGCACCCTCGGCACGAACTGGGGCCGTCCCGTATTTGCGGTCTATGTGCGCGAGAGCCGCTTCACCCGGCAGCTCCTCGACGAGAACCCGGCCTTCACGATCAATGTGCCTCTGGATGACATCGATCCCCGGGTCCTCTCCATCTGCGGCAGCCGCAGCGGCAGAGATATGGATAAGCTGGAGGCCGCAGGCCTCACGCCGGTCGCTCCGTCGGTCATCAACGTCCCCGGCCTCAAAGAGCTGCCGATCACCCTCGAGTGCCGCGTCATCTACCGCCAGCCCCAGGAGCTCCCGCTCCTCGACAAAGAGATCGCCGGCCGCTACTACCCTCCGGTCTCCGACGGACAGGGCGGAGAGACCTATGATACACATGTGACGTATTACGGGGAGATCGTGGCGGCGTATGTGATTGAGGAGTGAGGCGATGGACTCCTTCCATTAAACAGAACAGCAAAAACAGAAACCGTGTACCCCGCACAACCCTACTGTGCGCCGGTACACGGTTTCTGTTAAAAAGAGGTAGTTATTCTGCCAGAAGTAGTGAGCCTACCTGGTCCAGCAATGGGAATGTCCCCTGCAGGGGACGCCGGCACTGATCGGGAGCGATCAGGCCTTCAGTTCTCTGACGAGAGCCGCGAGCTCTGCATCCTTGCAGTCCGCGAAGAAATATTCGTCAAAGTGCTCGCCGGAGAGCGCGCCCTTCACGAGGTCGCGGTCAAGCTCCCGCAGGATGTCCGCCAGCGGACGGAAAGCCGTCGCGCGGACACCGTCGAGGATCTTCTTGTTGCGCTGCTCCGGAACGACGCGCTCCTTCGGATAGCCGCCGCCGAAAGGCTCGCAGAGAAGCTTCTCAAAGATATACTGCAGATTCAGGTCGCCGCCCCAGCCGAAGCCGAGCGCGAAGGGAATCGAGATGGCATTGCCGTCGTTGATCTGGGCGAAGGTGTAAGCATCCAGAGGTGTGGCAACATGTCCGCAGATCACGCCGGGGAAGGAGTTCAGCGCGAGCATAGCGCCCTCGCCGGTACCGCAGCCGGTGACAACGAAATCGGCTGCGCCGCTGTTCAGGAGGACCGCGGCGAGAATGCCGTTCTGCACGTAAGTCAGCTGCGCCTCGTCATCGGCGCTGTACATGCCGTAATTGACGACTGTGTGCCCCAGTGGCTCCACGACCTTCTTCAGAGCCGCCTCGATGATGCCATTCTTCGCGGCCTGACTGTTTTCATTGATCAGAGCGATCTTCATAACAGCTTATACTCCTTATAATAACGTGGTGACAGGTTGCCGTCCAATGGCGGCAACCTGCGCCAGAAGGATCAAAGTGATGAACAGAACCAGGCGCCTTCTGTTGGTGACAGGTTGCCGTCCAATGGCGGCAACCTGCGCCAGAAGGATCAAAGTGATGAACAGAACCTGGCACCCTCTGGTTCAATCCGCGACTTTGATCTCCGCCTCAGCCTCCTCCTCAGCGGCGAACTTGGACTCATCGAGGTTGCCCGGATCCTGGCCGAGATAGGCGAGGATACCGCCGTCGATGTAGATGACCTGGCCGTTGATGAAGTCGGAAGCAGGGGAAGCCAGGAACACTGCGAGACCTTCCAGGTCCTCGGTGCGGCCCCAGCGCTGTGCGGGGGTCTTGGAGCGGATGAAGCGGTCGAACGGATTCATGTGGCCCTCTTCGTCGCGCGCACGGAGCGGAGCGGTCTGAGGAGTCGCGATGTAGCCGGGGCCGATCGCGTTGCACTGGATGTTGTACTGGCCATACTCGGAGCAGATGTTCTTGGTGAGCATCTTCAGGCCGCCCTTTGCAGCCGCGTAAGCGGAGACGGTCTCGCGGCCGAGCTCGCTCATCATGGAGCAGGCGTTGATGATCTTGCCGGACTTCTTGGCGATCATGCCCGGAAGGACTGCCTTGGCGCAGATGAAAGGACCGGTCAGATCGATGTTGATGACCTGGTTCCACTCCGCGACGCTCATTTCGGTCATGGGGATACGCTTGATGATGCCGGCGTTGTTGATCAGGATATCGATCGTGCCGCCGAACTTTGCTTCCACAGCGCTGACAAACGCAGCCACAGATGCCTCATCCGTCACATCACAGACAGCGCCAAAAGCATCATAGCCTTTCTCCCGGAAGTCCTGCAGGGCTTCTTCGACCAGCTCTTTTCTCCGGCCGTTGAAGGCGATCCTGGCGCCGGCTTCAGCGAGTGCCATTGCGTAAGCTTTGCCCAGGCCATAGGTCGCGCCGGTCACCCATGCGATCTTTCCGTCGAGCTTAAATTTATCGAGAACGGACATTATTCAGCCTCCTCAGCCCTTGATTTCCTTCACGACAGCGGCAGCGCCGGCAGTGATCTCTTTGATCTTGTCGAACTCGCCTGCCTTGATCATGTTGCCCTTGACCATCCATGTGCCGCCGCAGCAGAAGATCTTGCTGCTCTTGAGGTATTCGGGAGCGTTGGCGGTGTTAACGCCGCCGGTGGGCATGAACTTCACATTCGGGAAAGCAGCGCCGACCGCATTGATCATGGAAAGGCCGCCTGCGTTCTCAGCGGGGAAGAACTTCACGTGATCGAGGCCCATCTTCACGGCGCTGATCAGCTCGGTAGGAGTCTGGATGCCGGGGCAGACCGGGATGTCTCTGTCGAGGCACCACTGCACGATCTCAGGGTCAAAACCGGGGGAAACGATGAACTTCGCGCCCGCGTTCACAGCGCGCTCCGCCTGGTCGATGGTCAGGACGGTGCCGGCGCCGACGAGCATCTCGGGGAACTTCTCCGCCATGATGCGGATGGACTCCTCAGCGGCAGCGGTGCGGAAAGTCACCTCAGCAGCCGGAAGGCCGCCCTCGACGAGGGCACGGCCGAGCGGCTCCGCATCCTTCGCGTCCTCAAGGACGACGACCGGGATGATGCCGATCTCGGAAAATCTCTTCAGAACAGATGCAACTTTCGGTGTATTCATTGATATATCCTCCTGCTATTTTATAATTCGGGAGATGTAGCGAGGGTGTCCCGAGCGTTACAGCTCCGGGTGATGATCTGCGGAGCAGATCTTCACCTCTTGACACGTGCGCCTGCGCCGCCCATGATCGCTTCGACTTCCTTGACGCTCGCCATGGAGGTGTCGCCGGGGGTGGTCATGGCAAGAGCGCCGTGGGCTGCGCCGTAGTTGACAGCCTTCTCGGCATCGCCGGTGGTCATCAGGCCGTAGACAAGGCCGGAAGCGAAGGAATCGCCGCCGCCGACACGGTCCATGATCTCGAGGCCGTCATAAGCCTTGGACATGTAGATCTCGCCGTCCGCCCAGCACATGGCCTTCCAGTCGTTGACGGTAGCGGTCTTGACGGTGCGGAGGGTGGTCGCGACAGCCTTGAAGTTAGGATAGGTCTTCGCGGCCTCGTTGATCATCTTTCTGTAGCCTTCAAGGTTCAGCTCCTTGAGGTTCTCGTCGTTGCCTTCGATCTGGAAGCCGAGGCAGGCGGTGAAGTCCTCCTCATTGCCGATCATGACGTCGACATACTTCGCGGCTTCCTTGTTGACTTCCTGTGCCTTCGCCTGGCCGCCGATGGCGCTCCACATGGAAGGACGATAGTTGAGGTCGTAGGAGACGATGGTGCCGTACTTCTTCGCAGCCTTGCAAGCGGCGATGACGGTCTCGCAGGCCTGCTCGGAGAGAGCTGCGTAGATGCCGCCGGTGTGCAGCCAGCGCACGCCGAGAGTGCCGAAGATGTAGTCGAAGTCGAAGTCCTCAGGGGTCGCCTGGGAGATCGCGGTGTTCGCTCTGTCGGAGCAGCCCACAGCGCCGCGGATACCGAAGCCGCGCTCGGTGAAGTTCAGGCCGTTGCGGCAGATGCGGCCGATGCCGTCTGTCTTCTTCCAATAGATGAGGGAGGTGTCGACGCCGCCCTGCTCGATGAAATCCTTCATCAGCATGCCGACCTCATTGTCCGCGAAAGCAGTGATAACAGCAGTATTCAGGCCGAAGCACTTGTGCAGGCCGCGGATGACGTTGTACTCGCCGCCGCCTTCCCATGCGCGGAAGCTTCTTGCGGTGCGGATCCGGCCTTCGCCGGGATCAAGGCGGAGCATGACTTCGCCGAGCGAAACAGCATCAAATTTGCATTCTTCTCTGGGTCTGAGCTTAAGATCCATGATTACCCTCCTTGAGTTTCATAATGTGGAATGGTGTTTCGAAATATGATACAACCTACACATTATTATAAAATATACGCTTTGAAAGTCAATCTCGAAAGGACGGATTTTTGTGCAGGATTCAGTACAAAACCGCTGAAAAAGCGTTGTTTTTCCCTTGCTTGAAGTCATGAAAACAGTTGCGCGGCTTTCCACGATGCGGTAAACTGTTTCATATAGTGAAACAGTTCGCGGAGGAATGAACCATGGAAGATAAGAATCCCATTCAGGTGGCCGGAAGACTATTCGGAATGATCGAACTTCTTGCGGACAGAGGCGCCATGAGCCTGGCAGAACTGGCAGCCGGCCTGTCCCTCAATAAGAGCACGGCGCACCGCGTCGCGTCCTCGCTCCAGTACATGGGCTATCTGCGCCAGGATCCGGAGACCCTGCGCTACGAGCTCACCTTCCGGATCGTCGGCCTGGCGGAGCAGGTCCGCAGCAACACCGACATCCTCGGCAAGATCCGTCCGCACCTCACCCACCTCGCTGAGCGCTCCGGCGAGACCGTCCATCTGGTCCGCCGCGAAGGCTGCGACATGGTCTACATCGACAAGGTAGAATCTTCCGCCAACTCCGTGCGCATGATCTCCCGGATCGGCAGCACCATCCCCATCTACCGCTCCGGCGTTGGCAAGGCCGTCGCCGCACACCTCTCCCCGGCGGAAGTGCAGGAGATCTGGAACAACTCCAAGATCGAGCGCATTACCCCTCACACCATCACGGAGTACGGCGAATTCCTCCGGATCCTCGAAGAAATCCGCGCCCGCGGCTACGCCTTCGACAACGAGGAGAACGAGACCGGCGTCCGCTGTGTCGCCGCCGCCCTCTCCCTCGGCGAGACCGTCCCGGAGTACGCCTTCAGCATCTCCGTCCCCATCAGCCGCCTCAACGAGCAGCGCCTCGCCGAACTCGCCTCCCTCGTCCTGGAGACCAAGGCCGAGATCGAGCAGCAGTTTCTGGGCGGGCGGAGATGATATTTGGATTCCTGGCTTATTACCTTCTTGCTTTTTGTCTTCTTGCCTTCCGTTGGCGGGCGCCGGCACATTTGGGCCGGCACCTGCTTTTTTCTTGTTGGAGAGAGGTGGGGGGAGGAGCAGATTTGCAGATTGGCAGGTGGGAGGAGGAAGCTGTCTATCCAGCTGTGCGGAAGTCAAGATAGACAGCCGGATAGACAGTTAGTAGGAAGAAGCTGTCTATCCAGCTGTGCGGA
>DFIR01000025.1:0-5273 GCA_002372815.1 Lachnospiraceae bacterium UBA3692 | reverse complement strand
AGCTGTCTATTCAGCTGTGCGGAAGTCAAGATAGACAGCCGGATAGACAGTTAGAAAGAGAAAGCTGTCTATTCAGCTGTGCGAAGGGCAAGATAGACAGCTGAGTAGACAGGTAGAAAGAGGAAGCTGTCTACCTGGCTGTCTGGAAGAGAAAATCGACAGGCAAATAGACAGGTCAAAGAAAACAGGTGACATAGCCCTAGGCCCTGCCACCTGTCTGTTATTATTTGCGTCCCGTATAAAGCTTCCTTACCGAGCGGCTGCTGCGTTTGCTTCCGGAGCTTCTGCTGTAGCCGGCGTCTTCCGCATTATCGTAGCTGTCGCTGTATCCGTCTGCGTAGTCATCGCCATACTCGTCAGCATAACTGTCGCCGTACTCGTCGGTATAGCTGCTGTCGTAGTCATCCGCGTAGGCATCGGTATCATACTTGCCGAGGCCGTCGCCGTACGGGTCGTCGTAGTCTTCATCGTTGTAATCGAAGACGTCGCCGTATTCGCGGTCGTAGGCCTCATCATCGTATTTTCCGAGACCGTCGCCGTAAGGATCGTCGTACTCGCTCAGGTCATCGTAGCCTTCGCCGTAGCCTTCGCCATCATCGTAGCCTTCCCCGGTATTATAGCCATCATCATAGCCATCCCCGTAGCTTCCGCTGTAGTTGTCGTCATGGCCGTCATCGTAGCCGTCGCCATAAGTTCCGCTGTAGCGGTCGTCGTAGCCATCGCCATAGCTGCTGCCACCATAGCTGCTGCCATCAGAGCTGCCGTCGTAGCCGTCATCAAAGCCATCATCATAGCCGTCATCGTAGGTTTCCGCGGAAGCTTTTCTCTTGCGGGAGCTCTTTTTGGAAGAAGTTTTTGAGGACTTCTTGCTGCGGGAGCTGCTGCGGACGGCGCGGGCGGCGGTGCTGCGGCTTTTTTCGCGGCGGGTGACTCTTCTGCGGCTTCCGCTGCGGCGGGAGCGGGCGAGATAGAGGAGATAGCTGACACCGCACAGGACGAAGATCAGCAGAAACGCCGGGATCGCGATCAGGAGCAGGATGGACGGGAGGTCCACATAGACGGTCCCGTTCGAGCCTTTGTGCACAAGTCCGGTAAAATAATCAATAAGTCCGCCGAGCAGCCCGGTGCGCCGTGAGCCGGCGGGGGATTCGCTGCCGGAGGGAGCTTCGTCGGCCTCGCCGGTCTGCTTCGCAGGGTCCACGAAGAGGACTTCCGCGGTGCCGACGGTCGTGCCGAGGTAGGTGTAGGTGAGCGTGCCCATGACGATGTTGCCGTGCTCGTCGTAGACGGGCGTGAAGGGCACGGTGGCCGCCGCGGCATCGCCGGCCTGGGAAGCGTCCGCGGTCGCAGCGGCATCGCCGGCCTGGGAAGCGTCCGCGGTCGCAGCGGCATCGCCGGCATGGGAAGCGTCCGTGGCCGCCGCGGCATCGCCGGCCTGGGCAGCATCAGCAGCACCCGTGGCAGATTCTGTCTGCGCCTCCGTAGAGACAGCACTGGCGGCATCGCCGGCCTGCGCAGTGTCAGCCGCGGCATCGCCGGCCTGGCCAGCCTCCACAGCACCCGTGGCTGCTTCTGTCTGCGCCTCTGCCGTGCCTGTAGCCCCGGCAGCCGCAGCATCCCCGGTCTCGCTGCCATCTCCCTGGGGAGCGGAGGCGGAGAGGGCGCCGGAGCGCGTGAAGGTGCGGGTCAGGTCCTCGAAGGCGACGCCGTTGGGGACGACGGCCTTCCGGCCTGCGGAGATGGCGAAGGGATCGGTGCCGTCGCCGTAGATGTCACTGCCGGAAGCGAGGAAGCCCTTGCCGGAGAGGGTGTAGGCGTGCTCGTTTTCCGAGATGCTGATCTTCTTGAAGTTCTTGAAGCCGAAGTCCAGAAGGTCGCAGGTGTCTTTGAACTGTGCGGGGGCCTTTTCGTTCAGGACGACGCAGATCAGGCGCAGGTCGCCCAGCTCGGCGCAGGTGACGAGGGTGCTGCCCGCCTTGTCGGTGTAGCCGGATTTGCCGCCGATGAGGGTGCTGCCGTCGTAGGCGTACTCGCCGTTGATGAGCTGGTTGTCGGTGTAGACCCAGAAGTCGTCGGGCTGCCCGTCCGTCGGGGCGAAATGGTAGAGGTCCGTGGACGTGTAGGGCTTCAGCTCATCAATGGCAAAATATGCCTGCGCGATCAGCGCCGTGTCCAGCGCGCTCGTGTAATGATTGTCATCGTGAAGACCGTGCGCATTGACAAAATTCGTGTCCACGCAGCCCAGGGAGGCCGCCTTCGCGTTCATCATGCGGACGAAGTTTTCCTGCGTTCCGCCGACTTTTTCGGCCAGACCGACGGCGACTTCGTTCGCGTTGGCGATCATCAGGCCGTACAGGCACTGATCGACCGTCATGTGTTCGCCGATGTCGATGCCGATGTTGGAGCTCATCCGGTCGATGCCGAAGACGGCTGTCTCGGAGAAAGTGACCTCCTCGCTCAGGCTCAGGTACTCATAGGAGAGCAGGCCGGTCATCAGCTTGGTGACGCTCGCCGGGAATTCGTGCCGGCGGACGTTCTTGCCGTAGAGGATGGTGCCGGTCTCGGCTTCCATGACGATCGCGGCGTCCGCGGAGATCTCGGGGCCTTCGGGCCAGCCGTCCCCGACGTGCAGGATGCCTTCCCCGGCGGGAAGACCGGCGGGTTCCGCTGCGGCGGGATCTGCGGCAGCCGCCTGTCCTGCGGCGGCGAGATCAGCCTGTCCGGCGGCGGGATCAGCCTGTCCGGCGGCGGGATCGGCCTGCCCGGCTTCCGCTGCGCTGTCCGCTCCCTGTGTGGTCTGTTCCGTGGCGGTCTCGGCGGCGGTCTCCGCGGCGCGGACTGCCAGCGCGGGCGCAGCCGAATAAGCGGTACCTGTCACCAGCATACCGCTCAGGAGCATACACAAAAAACGGTTGTGAAGCTTCATGCCTGCCCGTCCTCCTTCCGTACCAGGATGTACTTGCAGATCTTGTTGCCGAGCTGCGAGAATTTCTTCTCGTATTCCGTCATGATGTTGCCGGCGTTCATTTCCGGGTCATGGTGCAGGTCGTAGGTGATCCGGTCGATCCGGAACACACTCTCAGCGACCTCCTCGACCGCGAAGTCGAACAGGGCCCGGTTGTCGGTCTTGAATTCGATGGTGCCGCCCTCCGCCAGGATGCCGTCGTAGCGCGCCAGGAACTCCTTCGAGGGGAGGCGCCTGCGGGCGTGCCGTGCCTTCGGCCAGGGGTCGGAGAAATTCAGGTAGATCCGGTCGATCTCCCCCTCATCGAAGTAGCTGCCGATGAGCTCCGCGTCGCCGCGGATAAAGACCAGGTTGGGGAGCTGGAGCTCGTCCTGCTTCTCCAGGCAGCGGAGGAGAACGCTGGAATATTTCTCAATGCCGACGTAGCAGATATCGGGATGCAGCTCCGCAAGGTGCATGATGAAGCGGCCCTTGCCGGTCCCGATCTCCAGATGGATCTTCGTGCAGTTCTCAGGGAACAGTGTCCGCCACTTTCCCTTCATCTCCTCAGGATTCTTGACGGTCCACGGGCTCGCCTCGATGGCGTCCCGTGCACCGGGAATATTGCGCAATCTCATAAATGATATCCGCAGGACACGCACGCCTTCCGGGGTGTGGTCCTGCGCCTTCTTTCTTTTGGATTATCACCTGCGCTGCGGGGAACAGGCTCTTCTGCGGCCCGCGCGAGGGACATTTTCTATTGTACCATAATTTCCCCTGCGGAATACAGGGAACACGTCACTTTCTGCGATATCCGGTCAGCATGGTCATCAGGAAGCACGCAACCGTCACCGCAGTGCACATAGGTCAGGCGCTCGCCGAGGATCTGCCGCATCGCCTCGTAGGGCTCCACGCCTGTGCAGTGACAGGTGTAGAAGCGGGTGTCCGGGTACTCTTTCTTCAGGGAGAGGGCGGTGTCGATGATCAGATCGATATCCTCCTCCGAATATCCGCCCCGCTGCATCATGTGAAAACCACTGATCACAACATCCGGCGCCTCCCCGAACAGCTCTTCATACCGGTCAAGGATGTTCAGGATGCCGTGATGCGCGCAGCCGCAGAGCAGGATGGAGAGCCCCTCCTGCCGGATCACCAGGCACTGCTCGTGGCGGAAATCGTCCTGGGCGAAGACGGGCTGCGATGCGCCGCCGTCAGCACCATGGCCGGCATCGCCGGCATCGCGGCCGCCGGTCGCGCCGTCCGTGCTGCGCTTCCGGATCTTCAGCGTGCGGTTGCCGGACGGGATGGGATGCGCACTCCCGATGTCCCAGAACAGCGTGAGCTCGTCATCGATGCGCAGGAGACCATCGCTGCCTGTGACGGGAATCACCTGCGGAAGATCGCGAATCGAAGGATCGAGGCCGATGTAGCGGGGCTCAGCATCTTCCCGCACGGAGCAGTAGTCGCCGAAGGCCGTCGGCTGCAGATAGATCTTCGCATCCGGATTCAGAGAGACGAAGCCGGGGATCCCGCCGCCGTGGTCGTAGTGCCCGTGGCTCAGGATGACCGTGTCGACCTGCGTCAGGTCCACCCCCAGCTTCTCCGCATTTTCAAGAAGCAGAGAAGACGCGCCGGTATCCACCAGAAGCTTGTGTCCGCGGGTCTCAATGTAGAAGCTCAGGCCGTGCTCACACCCGCAGCCGGCACTGCCTTCCGTGTTTTCGATGAGGTTTCGAAGAAACATATCCCCTCCATCTGTGTCTGACTGTGGTTGATGCATACAGTTAGTATACCGCAAACAGGCCCTTCCGAACAGGACTAAAGAAGGGCGGCACTAAGGGTAAGGGTATGTTTGAAACACTGTAAATATGTACTGCAATCTGCAGTACACATTTATAAGGCGCGAAAACATACATACATGAAAAGGACGCCGCATTTCGAGGAATGCGACGTCCCAAAAAAAGCAGAAAAATGATTTTTACTTCGCCTCCACCTCATTCTCCGCGGCGACCAGGAAAGCGGCGCCGTACATTTCGCGCAGGCGGGGCTTCTCGATCTTGCCGGTGGGGTTGCGGGGCACGTCTGCGAAGATGATCTTGCGGGGGCGCTTGTAGCGGGGCAGGCCCTTGCAGAATTCGTTGACGTCCGCTTCGGTGCAGGTGTAGCCATCCTTGATCTGGATGATCGCGGTGGCGATCTCGCCCAGGCGCTTGTCGGGCAGGCCGATCACGGCGACGTCGCTGACGGGCTCGAAGGAGTGGAGGAAGTCCTCGATCTGGACGGGGTAGAGGTTCTCACCGCCGGAGATGATGACGTCCTTCTTGCGGTC
>DFIR01000055.1 GCA_002372815.1 Lachnospiraceae bacterium UBA3692 | reverse complement strand
TGACGCGTGAGTTACTCGCCGCCAACTTCCGGGACGGCGTAATCCTCCCGGAACAATCGGATCAGTTCCTGCGCGGCGTGTGTGACATAGCTGCCGGAGGGCGTGATGAAGTGGAACGTCCGCTCCGAGAGCGGGCTGTCGGGGAGATAGAAGCACAGCGGGACATCCGGGGACGTGACCATGCGGTCGCAGGTCAGCGTTGCGGCGAAGCCGGCGGCTGCCATATGGTAGGCGGTGGAGAGCTGTGAGAGCGACAGAGCGACCTGCGGATCGACACCGGCGTCCGAGAACATCTGCTTTGCACGTGCATACAGGTTGTTGCCAGGCTCCAGCAGAATAAAAGATAGATTCTCAAAAACACCGGGGGAGACCGCCACGCTGTGCGCGCTCAGGTGCTTCCCGGCGATGATATCGGCGGCGGACAGCATATGGTCCGCCGCTTTTTGATTGACAGGATCGCCTGCAGGCACAGCGATCAGGACGTGATCACAGAATGCGGGATACTTTGTGAATTCCTGCATGAACATTTCGTTGCAGCTCAGCGTCAGGTCGATCTGGTGCCGGCGCAGCATCTCCGCCAGCGCGGCGGAACTCTCCTCGACGAGTTCGACCCGGACGCCGGGATAGCGCTGGTGGAATTTGGTCAGCACACACGCCAGGATGACCGTGTTGATGTAGTGAGAGCCGCCGATGCGCAGGACACCGCTTTTCAGCTCGGAGAGACCGGCGAGCCGGTCCTCCATCTCGCGCTCCAGCCAGCGCATCTTCTCCACAGACTCGATATAGATCTTACCGGCCTCCGTCAGCCGCATCGGGCGGCTGCTCCGGTCGAACAGCGGCATTCCCAGCTCCTTCTCCACCTTGCGGATCGACATGCTGAGGGCGGGCTGTGAGATATAGAGCTTCTCCGCCGCCGTCATGATATTCCCCTGCCGGTACATTTCGTAGATATATTCCATTTCCTGCTGCATTGCGCGGCTCCTTCCAGACTGCTTTTCTGATGTCGGCGTGTCCGGCTTCGTGACGATTCCCCAGTGTCAGAGTACCGCACTCCTTAACATAAGTCAAATTGATGTACACATAAAAAACATATATTTGTATTGATGTAACGCACGCCATATGATGAGATCAGGAAACAGCAGTTATTGAAACCATAGTTTCATTCACAGGGGGAATACAGACATGAAGATCAACGCATTGTTAATGGACGTGAAGGACAACGTCGCAACCTGCGTGACGGAAGTCGCCGCGGGAGAAGAAGTTGTCTTCCGGAAGGGGGACGAGACTGTGAGCCTCACGGCGAACGAGGATATTCCTTACTGCCACAAGATCGCGCTGGAAGATCTCGCGGAAGGCGCGGATGTGCTCAAGTACGGCGAGCTGATCGGAAGGGCGACACAGCCAGTCGCGAAGGGACACTGGGTCAGCGACAAAAATATCCTCAGCGTTCCGCGCGACTACAAGAGCGAACTGATCCCGCTTGCGGAGGACGGATCCGTCATCGACGACGGACAGGAGAGGACCTTCGGCGGCAATCCGGGAGAAGGCCTGAGCGCTGACGAGATCCTGAAGGATCTGGACGTCGTCCGGGATCCGAAGACCGGCAGGATGCAGTTCTGGGGCTACAAGAGGAAAGAGGGGCGCGCGGGCATCCGCAATCACGTGCTGATTCTCCCCTCCTGCGCGTGCGGCAGTGAGAGCTCCCGGATCGTGGCGAGCCAGGTGCGCGGCGCGGTCAATATCGTATTCAACACCGGCTGTTCGGACGTCGCGGCGAACACCGAGATGTCCCAGAAGGTCCTCACGGGATTCGCGCTGAACCCGAATGTGTATGGCATCGTCATCATCGGACTTGGCTGTGAGACCGTCGGCCACAGACAGCTCAGGGAGAAGATCCAGGCACAGACCTCCAAGCCGGTCGTATCCTTCGGGATCCAGGAAGAGGGCGGCACGCTCAGGACGATCGAGAAGGCGGTCCGCGCGGCCAGAGAGATGGCGGCGGAAGCGGGCATGCAGCAGAAGGAACTCTGTGACATCTCCGAGCTCCTCCTCGGGATCGAGTGCGGCGGCTCGGATGCCACGAGCGGCATCGCTTCCAACCCGGCTGTCGGCGAGTGCTCCGACCTCCTGGTGGACCTCGGCGCATCTTCGATCCTCAGCGAGTCGATCGAGTGGATCGGCGGCGAACATATCGTGGCGCGCCGCGGCGCGACCCCGCAGCTGCACAACGAAGTGATCCGGATCTGCGAAGCCTATGAAGAGCATCTGAAGGCGGCAGGACAGGACTGCAGAGCGGGCCAGCCCACCCCGGGCAACAAGGCGGGTGGTCTCTCCACACTGGATGAGAAGTCGCTCGGCTGCATCCGCAAGGGCGGCACGAGACCCGTCGTGGAAGTGCTCCAGCAGGCGGTCCGCCCGAAGGAGCACGGCGCGATCGTGATGGATACCGCGGGATATGACATCTCCTCCGTGACCTCCATGGTGGCGGGTGGCTGCAACCTGGTGATCTTCACGACCGGCCGCGGAACGCCGACCGGCAACGCGATCGTTCCCGTGCTGAAGGTGACCGCGAACGAGCGCACTTTCCGGATGATGGACGACAACATGGACGTCGACCTGAGCCCCATCGTCCGCGGGGAGAAGACGTATCAGGAGATGGGCCGCGAGCTCATCGGGACGATCTCGGACGTCCTGAACGGACGGCTCACGAAGGCGGAGGCCTACGGCTTCTCGGATGTGGCGGTCGACCACGTCTGCCGCTTCGTCTGACGGATCATTCGGAACCGGTTAAGGAGCTTTTCCCGCGGCGCGGATACGCCCGGGATAAGGATATGGCAGAAAACAGAACAGTACTGGCAGCCGGATACAGGGCTGCCGCAGAAAAGGAGAGGGGAAATGAAGAGATTGCTGAAAAAATGGGCTGACATGGCCCTGTTTACCAAGATCATGATCGGGTTCGTCCTGGGTATCATCGCGGGCCTGATCCTCGGACCGAATGCGTCGAAGCTCGCATTCCTCGGAACGCTGCTGACGCGGCTCCTGACAATGGTCGTCGCGCCGCTGGTCCTCGGCCTGCTCATCTGCTCCGCGGCGGATGTCAAGGACTTCAGGACGCTCGGCAAGATCGGCGGAAAGACGATCGCGATCTTCCTCGGCGGCACCGCCGTCGCGGTCGCCATCGGCCTCGTGCTCGCCAACCTGATGAACATCGGCGCCGGCTTCACCATGCCGACGACGGACATCGCTTATGACGCGAAGGAGATCCCGAGTGTCGTCGACACACTGATGCAGATCGTGCCCACCAACCCTTTCGCGGCACTCGCAGAGCAGAACCTGCTGCAGATCATCTTCTTCTCCCTGTTCCTCGGCTTCGCGCTGATCGCACTCGGTGAGAAGGGCGAGCCGGTCCTGAACTTCTTCCGCGCATGGACAGAAGCCTGGAAAGAGATCACCAACATCGTCCTGAAGTTCACCCCTTACGGCGTTTTTGGCCTGATGGCCAACATCGTAGGCAAGTACGGCCTCAACATCCTGCTTCCTTACCTGAAGACGATCGCGGCGTGTTACATCACCTGCATCCTGTTCACGATCATTGTGCAGGGCGGCCTGATGGTCGGCGTCTACGGCGGGATCAGCCCTCTGAAGTTCTTCTC
>DFIR01000080.1 GCA_002372815.1 Lachnospiraceae bacterium UBA3692 | reverse complement strand
TGGTTTATTTTTTACTGTGACACAACGATGGGGGACGGTTCTCCGCGTAAATCTACGTGGAGGACCGTCCCCGCTCGCAAATTCCTGTGGTTAATTACTTGCCGTCGCAGTATTTGACAGCGCTGTCGCTCGCGACACGGCCGAAGACGACGATATCGGCAACGGCGTTGCCGCCGATGCGGTTGCCGCCGTGGACGCCGCCGGTGACCTCGCCTGCCGCGAAGAGGCCGGGGATCGGCTTGCCGTTCGTGTCGATGACCTGTGCCTTGGTGTCGATGCGCACACCGCCCATGGTGTGGTGGATGCCGGGTGCGATCTTGATGGCGTAGTAAGGCGGCTGGCTCAGATCGTTGTCCATGCCGGTGTCACGGCCGAACTCGGGATCCTTCTTGTCCGCCACGTACTGGTTCCAGGTCGCGAGCGTCTCCGCGAGCGTCGCGGGATCGATGTCGAGCTGCTCCGCAAGACCTTCGATCGTGTCCGCCTGCACGGTGATGCCGGTGGAGACATACTTCTCGATCGCCTTCAGACCGTCGCGCAGGCGCTGGTCGAAGATGATGTAGGCGTAGCTGCCGGTCTGCTCGAGCTCTCCTGCCGAGACCACGTCACGGGTGAGCAGCTCATTGATGAAACGCTTGCCTTCCTGGTTCACCAGGATCGCGCCGTCGCCGCGGACGCTCTCGGTGATCAGCATGCTGGTGCCCTGCTCCACGGTGGGATGCAGCTGGATCTGCTCGATGTCCACAAGGTCCGCGCCGACCTCTTCCGCCATCTCGATGCCGTCGCCGGTGATGCCGGGCGCGCTCGTGGTGACCGTGCCGAGCAGGTCATTGCGGTAGTTCACGATCATCTCCTGGTTGTTGCCGAAGCCGCCCGTCGCGAGGATCACGGCCTTCGCGTTGATCGTGTAATAAGCATCCGGGCCTTCCGCCTTGACGCCGACGACCTTGCCTTCCAGGGTGATCAGGCTGGTCGCCTTCGTGTTGTACATCACGTTGATGCCGAGCTCGTCGATCTTGTTCAGGAAACGGGTGACGAGGTAAGCGCCGACGCCGCTGCCGTCCTCAGGCGCGTGGATGCGCTTGTTGGTGGCGCCGCCGGAGAAGGAGACCTTCGGAAGCGGTGCGCCGATGGAATCCAGCCAGTCGATGCCGGCCGCGGAATTCTTCGCCATGACGGTGACGAGATCCCTGTTGTTGAGGTCATGTCCGCCCTTCATCGTATCCTCGATGAAAGTCTCCACGCTGTCCTCGATGCCCTGTTCCTTCTGGTAGTGCGTCTCCGCGGCGTTCATGCCGCCGGTCGCCTTCGTGGTGTTGCCGCCGGCGTAGGGCATTTTCTCAAGAAGGATGACCTTCTTGCCGGCCTGTGTGGCGTCGATCGCCGCCGTCATGCCTGCGCCGCCCGCGCCGATGATCACGATGTCACAGTCCAGGTCCTCATATTTCTTGAGGGGGGCGGCTGCCTCCTCCGTCTTCGCGAAGCGGGTCAGGTCTGCGCCGGCCAGTACCAGCGCGTCGTTCAGCGCGCGCAGAATGCCGTTGCTCGTGACGGTCGCGCCGGTCAGCGCATCGATCTCCGGGGACTGCGCCTCAAGGATCTTCTCCCCCAGCATATCCACGGCAAAAGATCCGATGTTCTCGGTCTCATGGTCGCCCGTGATCTGGATGTCCTCGATGGCGTTCTCGGAGACGGTCACCGTCACCTCGATATCGCCGCCGAAGCCCTTGGACGTGCCGGTATAAGTGCCCGGGACGTACAGGTTGTCGCCTTCCGGTGTGGGGATCTCGGGGATCTCCTCGCCGTTCGCCTGCGCGATGCAGACGCCGGCAGCCTTCCGGACGGCATCCGACGTGAATGTCGCGCCGGACACACCGTCGAGCTCCGCGCTCTGTGTCTTCAGAAGCTGGTCCTGCAGCACCGGCAGGGCCGCGCCGCCGATCTCGGGCGTCTCCGAAGCGCCTTTGACGGACACTTCCGTGATGCCGCCGCCGTCACCGACAGTGAGCGTCACCTCGACCGGACCGCCGAAGCCGTTGGCCTGCGATGTATACGTGCCCGGAATGAATGATCCCGTTGCCCCTTCGTTCACCGCCGCGTCCACTTTGTTGTTGTCGAGCACGTACCCGCCTTCCGGCATCATCGTGCCGGCGCCGAGGACAAATGCCGCGGATACGATCACCGCCACGAGGCTGCGGAAGCCGCCTTCGAACAGGTTTCCTTTCTTCATAACTGCTCCCTCTTTTCTGGGCCGCGCAGGGGACGGTTCTCCGCGCGGTTTTACCGCAATAAAGCCGCGCAGAGAACCGTCCCCTGCGCGGTCTTCCAATCACGTTAATGATATATCATTCACATGGTGTACATCAAGCCTAATTATTCCCTCATGTGCCGCAAAATGTTGCATTTGCACCATTTTCGGATCCCGATATTGCCAACCGGCGGCAAGGTATTCTACAATCAGACCTATGAATAAGAAAGATCTTCTGCTGACCGCCGCGGTCCTGGTCCTCGCCGGGATCTTCGCGGCCGTCTTCTGTCTGCAACCGCATAAGAAACCGGTGATGGTGACGGCGACCGTCGACGGCGAAGTCTACGGCGCGTGGGACCTGTCCGCGGATCTCGAAGTCGATATCGACACGGAGTACGGCCACAACCATCTCTCGATCCGGGACGGCTCCGCGCAGATCACGGAGGCCGACTGCCCCGACGGCCTGTGCATGCACCAGGGGACCGTCCGGGAGGGCGGCGAGATGAACGTCTGCCTGCCCCACCACCTGATCGTGGAAGTGCTCACGGAAGGAGATGAAAGCTATGACGGACTCTCGCAATGACCGCAGCCGCCTGCTCCTCTCCGAAGACGCCACGATCGGACGGACCGTCGCCTACTGCGGCGTCCTCACGGCCCTCGCCATGATCTTCAGCTACGTGGAGACCCTGATCCCGATCAATTTCGGCGTCCCCGGCGTCAAGCTGGGCCTCGCGAACCTGGTCGTCCTCTCCGGCCTCTACTATCTCCGGCCGGCGCAGGTGCTCGCGATCTCCGCGGCGAGGATCGTCCTGACGGGCTTCCTGTTCGGAAACGGCGTCTCGATCCTGTACTCCCTGGCGGGCGGCCTGCTCAGCTTCTGCGTCATGCTCCTGCTGCGGAAGGCCGGCGGCTTCTCCCCGGCCGGCGTCAGCGTCGCCGGCGGCGTGAGCCACAACATCGGCCAGCTCCTCATCGCGATGCTCGTCCTCCGGACCGTCCATCTCGCCTGGTACCTGCCGGTCCTCCTCGTCTCCGGCGCGGTCACCGGTCTCCTGATGGGACTGCTTACAGGCCGCATCCTCAAGGCCCTGCGGGTCCCTTACTGAACAAACAAAGCGGCGCGCGCCACTTCCTCTTCCGCGCACGCCCCGCCCCATTTCACAGCATAATAAAACTGCCGTGCGGGCTTGCCCCGTCCGGCAGTTTTTTTCATGGAATCCTTCGATGATTCTCCCGTGACCGGTCCCGCGGCCGATCTCCCGGCAGACCTCACGACAGATAAAACAGCACCGACTGCAACCGCAGGTAGAAGTCCTGGATCCCGCGGTGCTTCTCGAGGACGCTCTGCCCGAGGACCGGGTCGTTGGTGAGGATCGCGTCGACGCCAATGTTGACGAGGTGCTCCATGGAGGTCTCCTCGTTGACCGTCCAGACGAAGACTTTCTTGCCCGCCCGGTGCATGGCCTCCACCGTGTCATACGTCGCGAAGGTCTCCTGGATCGACAGAATGTCCGCGCACTCCAGGTTCTGGACATCCCCGATCCCGACCACGGACGTGTAGGCGAGCAGGATGTCCGGATCCTTCGCCCGCACGGCCTGCAGAGTGCTGTAGTCCTGCGAGGTCACGTCGCACTCGCTCACAAAGTCGCACTTCCGGATGATCTCGATGACGCGCTCCTCGATGCCGTCGTCGTGCCCTGTGCGTTTGATCTCGATGTTGACGTAGAGCCGCCCCTTCGCGAAGCGCAGGGCCTCCTCCAGGGTCGGGATCTTCGTCCCCTTGTATTCGGGGGAGAAGAAGGAACCGTTGTCGAGATCCTTGATCTCGTCATAGGTCACGTCCCAGATATGCTTGCGCAGGCCGGCCGTCCGCTCCAGGGAATCGTCATGCAGCACGACGATCTCCCCGTCCTTCGTCATCTGTACGTCCAGCTCCACGGCCTTCGCGCCGCAGTCGATCGCCGCCTGGAAGGCCGGGATGGTGTTCTCCGGCGCCTTGGCCGAGAATCCCCGGTGCGCCATGATCATCACCTGGCCGGCATTGCCCTGCAGGACCGCCCGGAACTGCCGGTAGCGCTGCGGCACGGAGAAAAACATGCACACCATGCACAGCAGCACGGCCACCGCCCGGATCCCCTTCCTCTGCAGGATATGCGACCGCTTCTGATAGAGCGGGATCTCCAGCCCGTCCTCCTCCTCATAGTGATAGTAGAGAGAGAGGATGATCCCTTTGAAGATCGGTTCCACGAACCACCCGAAGACCAGCGCGACCAGAATGATGAAGAGGGAGGCATTGTTCTCCGTGATCAGGCTCAGCAGATCATGTCCGGGCTCCAGCCAGTGGACCACGCCGAGCACCAGCAGCACGGCCACGGTGGTAAACAGCAGGAAGAACAGCACGAGCTGCAGGATCCACAGCAGGAGCCTGCGCACCAGCCGGAAACCGCGCCTTCCTCTCGTCAGCTGCATGCTGCGGCGGCAGGCCTCCGGGAACGAATGTCCCCGGACCGCCATGTCCGTCATGGCATAGGACCACCGGAACCCGATATAGGTCATCAGCACGCAGAACACGTTGAAAGCCGTGCCGATCGCCGGATACTTCTCGAAGTGCTCCAGGATGAACCCGGGCACCTGGATGAACCGCGTGATGCTCGATGAGTCGAACAGCTGGCTGAAGGGGAACACGAGCATGAAGAAGAAGACCATGCCCGCATTGCGCAGCCGTATGTTCTGCAGCGTCAGGTCGACGCCGTCGAGAAGCGCCTCCCGGGCCACGATCCGCCGCCCGCTGTAGGAGGCATGGATGGCGGAGATGATGCTGAACTGCTCGATCTCCGCGAAGAGCGTCACCGCCACGACCAGCAGCACCAGCGTCAGCCAGGTCAGCGGGTTGCGCAGCGTCTCCGCGGTATTCTCCCACGTGATGTTGGTGTAGCCGTTCACCACGAGAAGCAGCCGCTCGATATAGATCAGCACCGGGAAAAAGACGAACAGGCACAGCAGCCGGTACTGGATCTCGAAATTCACCAGCCCCCGCAGGTTCGCGAACACCAGGCTCACGGGCGTGCGCACGCTCCGCGCCTCCCAGGTGCTGCGGTCCTCGCTGTCGACGCCCGGCAGGAGCCGCAGGATCTTCCAGAGTCCCTCGCTCAGCGCGACCAGCAGCGCACCGATCTTCGTGAAAAAGGCGCTCAGAAAGCGCTGAAAAGGACCCGGCGCGCGCTCCTGCGCGCCGGGCTGCTCTTCTGTCTTCGCAGCGGATTCTCCGGCCGGTTCTGCAGCCGGTTCTCCGGCCGGTTCCGCGGCCGGTTCCCCGACAGGTCCTGCAGCAGGTTCCGCGGCAGTTTCCGCGGAACGTTCTTTCAGTTCATCTTCTGCCATCTCATGCCTCGCCGTAGGTGAAAGGCTTCACCCCCGCGACAGCATCTTTCGGCAGGATCCGCGCTTCCCCGTTGTCAATATCGATCAGTATGTAGCGGTCGTTGCCCATCCCCAGTTCCTTCATGTAGGCGAGCTGACGCAGGCCGTGGCGGGTGATCATGCGCTCCCGGAGCGCGCTGCCGTCCTCCTCGGAGAGCGAGAAGACCAGGTCGACGCTCGCCTGGTCCACCGCCAGGATGTCCGTGGAAGCCAGGATGCCGATGTTGGGCGTCACGACCGGCTGGGCGGCGACGCCTTCACAGTCGCAGGAGACGGACATGTTGCGCAGCACGTTGACGAAGGTGATGTTCTTCCCGAAGTGGTCGACGGTGCCCTTGGAGGACTCCGCCATGCGCTCCATCAGCTCCTCCTCCGCGATGTCCCAGTGGTTGAACTTGCCGGTGTGCGTGTGGATCTGCGCCTTGCCGACCAGCGCGTCGGCACAGCCGATGCCGATGTTCTTGTTGGAGCCGCCGAAGCCGCCCATGACGTGCCCCTTGAAGTGGGTGAGGACGAAGAGGGAGTCGTAATCGGCCAGATGGCTGCCGACGGAGATCTCCTCCAGCCACTTGCCGCCCTTGACCGGGAACATGGTCGTCCCGTCCTCGTCCAGGATGTCGACGGGCGCGAAGGTCCAGCCGTTCACCTTGATCGTCTCGCGGTGCTTCTCCGTGCTGTCGCGGTCGCCGGGGTAGAAGGTGTTCGTGTCGACGATCGTCGCGCCGGGGAGCTCCGTCTCGATCAGGTGCTTCACCCAGGGGCGGGGAATGATGTTAGGCCCGTTCTTCTCGCCGGTGTGGAGCTTGATCGCCACCTTGCCGCTGATGTGTCCGTTCACCTTCTTATAGATCTTCCGGAGCCCTTCCGGAGAGAGGTCCCTGGTAAAATAAACGATCGACTCATTGCCCGTGCGCTCCTCGTAAGGGATGTACTTCTCCCCGCCGGTCCCGGGTACTTTCTTCAAGATCTTCTGTTCGGACATGGGATCTCCTTTCACTGTTTTTCTTCTGTGTCTCTGTCCATCTGCATCTCTATTCGGAAAAACGGCTTGCCGCCGTCCGCAGATACGCCTTCAAAATAATATGTCTCCGCGTCTCCGTCCCCGGGCACCCGCAGCAGCCGCAGCCGCAGCTCCGCGCCGGGCCGGACCTCCGTGAGGTATTCCGCCGTGATCCCGCGCGGTCCGCCGGATCCCGTCTCACTGCCGGATCCGCTGCCGGTTCCCGCCGCGCAGCCGGTCCCCGCCGGTCCTCCCTCCCCGTGCAGGAGGTCGTCCAGCAGGTCGAAGTATGCCGCGTTTCCCACGTGTCCGTTGATGTCGATCCGGCTGAAGGGCGCCGTCCACCGCTGCTCCGCCGTCAGGACCGCCCCCGCCGGCGCGCGCAGGCTGCCCCGCAGGATCCGGTCCGGCTCTTCCTTCCGCCCCCGGATCTCCACACCGGCTTCCGCCGGGAAGACGAAGCGGCGCGTCGCCTCGTCCAGCAGCATCCACAGCGCCTGCGCCTGCACCAGGACCTCCCCGCTCTCCGCCGAGACGATCTCGTAGAAGCGCGGGAAGAAGACGTGCAGCATCTCCCCGGGCCACGACCGCAGAAGGATCTCCTCGTCGTAGACGGGCATGCGCAGGATCCGGGCATACTGGCGGGAGATCACCCACAGGTATCCTCTGTCCAGGGTCTTCTCCCTGCCCATGCCGAGCTCTGTGGTGTGGGCGATCGAGGCCTCCTGCAGCATCCGCAGCAGGGAGGAGGTCCGCAGCTGCCTGGTCATGTCCACATGTTCGCTGCGGATCCTGAGGGCGCGCGACCAGACCGCACCGGCCTCCGTCACCGTCTCCGCCGCATTCTCCGCCGGAGTCTCCATCACAGCCGCTCCATCACGGCGTCCGCCAGCTGTCCGAGCGTCCGGATCTTCCCCCACTCGTCGCTGGGGATCTGCACGTCAAAGGCCGACTCCAGCTTGGTGATCACCAGGATCATGCTCATGGAGTCCATGGCGGCGTCCGTATTGATATTCGAGTCCTCGGTCAGCTCCGCATCCTGCAGCTCCGGGACGAAATCGTGGATCAGCTTGATCGCTTTCGCGACTACTTCTTCGCGGGTAGGTGTGTTCATGGCCGCTGTTCTCCTGTTCTGTCTGTGCTTATGTGCGTCCGGTCATCCGGCCGGCTTCGTTCCTCTGACGCTTCACCCGATCAGCGCCTCCAGCTTCCACCGGCGGATCTTGCCGAGCGCCGTGCGGGGGAGCGCGATGTCGATCATCATGACCTCCGGGATCTGCTTGTCGCGGGGCTGGGTCTCGTTCCAGACCCGCACGGCCTTCTCGAGGCGCAGGCGCCTCTCATAGCCGGCCGCGGCCGCGTTCATCGCCGCCGTGGTCCCGGATCCGTACCGGTTCCTGCCGGGCGCGCTGCCGCTGCGTCCCGCCACCAGGACCGGGCGGTCCCGCCGCATGCAGACCGCGATCTCCTCATCCCCGGTCTGCTCCGTCACGAACGCCTCGCACTCCGGGCAGAAGATCTTCGTGCCGTCCGGCAGGATCAGCGTGTCCTTCTTGCGCCCGGCGAGCCGCAGGCAGCCGTCGGCGTCGAAGGAGCCGATGTCTCCAGTGTGCAGGCGCGGGACCCCGTCCGGGCCGGTCTCCAGCGGGCTCTCCTCGCCAAGATACCCGTCCATCATGCACGGCGTCGCGACCGTGATCTCCCCGTCCTCGGTGATCTGTATGTCCGCCCCGGGACAGGGATACAGCGCGTAGGGATCGTCCTGGGACTGCGTGATGGCGATGCCGCTGGACGTCTCCGTGAGCCCGTACCCCAGGTACACCTCCGTGCCCCGCCGCTGCAGGGACCGCACGCCCGCGGGCGGAAGGGGTGCCGCGCCGATCAGCGCGACGCGCAGCTCGCTGTTGAGCATATCGAAGCGGTCCAGTGTCTGGATGATCACCGGCACCGCGGGAAGGATCGTCGGGCGGTAGAAGGCGCAGTCGTCCATCAGGTGCCGCACGCCGCGCCCGAGGGCGACAGAGGCGCTGTAGCAGAGCCCCCACAGCATCCCGCACACGAATCCGAAGACATGTGTCAGCGGCAGCACGCACAGGATCGTGTCCCTGCGGGTGCAGGCCAGCATGCTCTGGCCCGACCACGCGCTCGTGAGCAGGGAGGCCGGCGTCAGGATCACCACGCGCGACGACGCCGATGTCCCCGATGTGAAGAAGCAGATCTTTCCGTCCGTCCCCTTCAGCTGCTCCGCCGCCGCGTCCACGATCTCCCGCGGCAGCGCCGGGTCCGCCATCAGTACAGTCCTGCCCGCGTGCAGGTCCGCGAAGATGCGGATGATCATCTCCGGCGCCGCGTCCCCGCCGATCACATCCGGGAGACATCCCGTGAAGCCTTCCTCCTGCCGCTCCGCCTCCATCGCCGCGCGCACGTCCTCCGATGCCGCCCGGATCCTGCGCGCCAGATCCTGGTACAGGACGACCTCAATACGCCCTCCGTCGTCGCCGACCAGGAGGGCCGCCTTCTCCTCCCGCTCCTCAAAAGCCGCGAGGAGCGCCTCTATGTCCGGAAACCGGGGTGGTGTTGCCATGCTGTTTTTCTCCTCTTTGCTGACCATCTCGGAAACCCGCCTTTTAACCCGCCGGGCTGCCCCGTCATATGGACAAATTGTATAAATTCATTTAGAAAATGGAGCATTCTTATGCTATATTTTATGGTATGAGGGATGTTTTCGCAACTTCCTTGAGGAAGAGTTTTTCCGGCTCCGCACAGGTGTGCAGGGCCCGGACAGCATCATTGAGAAAGGGGTCTCCATTATGAGCAACGTAACGGACAGGATCTGTATCATCGGCGGCGGCCCGGCGGGTCTCTCCGCGGCCATGTACCTCGAGCAGAAGGGTTACAAGGATTACGCCGTCCTCGAGCGGAACGACCATGTGGGCGGCAAGTGCCACTCCCCGTACTACAACGGGCGTCGCTACGAGATGGGCGCGATCATGGGCGTCCCGTCCTACTACGCGGTCCACGACGTCGAGCAGTTCTGCGGCATCACCCACGACGGCCCGCAGCTGAACCGCAACTACAAGAACATGCACGGCAAGGTCATCGAGCCCTTCGAGCCCTCGAAGAACCTCACGAAGATCCCCCGCCTGCTGAAGATGAAGAAGCAGGTCGCCCGCCTCGGCGAGCTCCTGGAGACCAAATATAAAGGCTACGACATCAACGGCCACCGCGGCGTCTCCGAAGGCCGCTACGACGGCTACGCCGTCTCCCCGGAGCGCGAGAAGGTCGCCGGCGTCAACCCCAACCTGAAGGACCTGGCCCTTCCTTTCAACAAGTTCTGCGAGATCAACGGCGTCGAGCTCGTGCAGGACATCTGGATCGGCCCCTTCACGGCCTTCGGCTACGGCTATTTCGACGAGATCCCGGCGGCCTACGTCCTGAAATATCTGGACTTCCAGACCACGATGAACTTCGTCAAGTGCAACCTCTGGACCTGGAAGAACGGCACGCAGTGGATCTGGGAGCAGCTCAACGACCATCTCCTGCACAAGGCCCGCCTGAACAGCGATATCACGAAGGTCGAGAGGAAGGACGGCAAGGTCTTCGTCACCGTCAACGGCGAGGTCGAGGAGTACGACAAGATCATCGTCACGGCGCCGCTCCAGTACCTGCCCGACTACTTCGACGCCACCGAGGAGGAGAAGGCCCTCTTCTCCAAGATCGACTACGAGCGCTACGACGTGCTCGCCGTGGAGACGAAGCCGGAGGATCATCCCGAGATCTCCTACTACGTCTTCGAGAACATGGATCCCGCGCGCTACGGCCACCTGATGGTCTACTACCGCAGATGGCGCGATGACGTCAACCAGGTCATCACCACCTACGCGCTCCGCAACCACACCGGCGATCCGGAACTCGCCTATGACGACTGCAAGAAGATGGTCCTCGAGGATCTGAAGATCATGAAGAACCCGGCCAGCAACGTCGTCAACGAGAATTCCTGGTACTACTTCCCGCACGTCGACTCCGAGACCTACGCCTCCGGCTGGTACGAGAAGGTCGAGGGCATGCAGGGACAGCTCGGCACCTACTACGCGGGCGAGGTCATGTCCTTCGGCGACATGGATGAGACCGCGGAGTACTCGAGAGAACTTGTGGACAGATTCTTCTGAGGATCGAAGCGACGCCCCGGGCCGATGCGGTCCCGGGGCGGTCCTCTCTTCTGTCCCGCAGACAACACCTGGAGGTTCCTATGGCTTTCTACAAAGAGCATTACGAGGTCGTCATCATCGGCGGCGGCCTCGCGGGCATGGCCTGCGCCCTGCAGCTGCAGCTCAAAGGCGTGAAGGACATCCTGATCCTGGAGAAACACAACCTTCCCGGCGGCCTCGCCACCAGCTACGTCCGCGACGGGATCGAGATCGAGGCGACGCTCCACGAGATGATGAGCATCGGCTCGAAGAAGGACCGTCTCAAGGTCGGCGCCTTCTTCGACGAGGCAGGCGTCAGCATCGACTGGCTGAAGGTGCCGGAGGCCTACCGCTTCATCCAGACCACCGACGGCATCGACATCACCCTGCACGCCGGCTTCGGGCGCATGTCCATGGAGATCGACGCCCAGTACCCCGGCTGGGGGAAGAAGGTCCTGGAGTTCATGGACCTGTGCAACACCGTGTACGACTCCATGAACACCCTCTCCGTCACCCCCATGAGCAAGGTGCAGATGCTCCTGCAGCACCCCGAATTCGTGAAAACTGCCGGCTACACCGCCCAGGAAGTGATGGCGACCTTCGGCTTCCCGAAGGAGGTCGAGGAGATCCTGACGCCCTACTGGATCTACGTCGGCAACCCGATGTCCACGCTTCCGTTCACGATCTACGCCTTCCTGATGGCCGACTACTTCCGCGGCGGCAGCTATGTGTGCCGCGGCTTCTCCCACGAGATGAGCATGAAGATGCAGGCCCGCGTCGAGGAGAACGGCGCGCAGTTCGAGCTGCGCCAGGAAGTGGACAAGATCCTCGTCAGGGACGGCAGGGTGTACGGTGTCCGCACGAAGCGCGGCGATGAGATCCACGCCGACTACGTCGTCAGCGGCGCCTATCCCAACAAAGTGTACACACAGATGATCGAGCCCCTCTCGGAGGTCCCGGAAGGCGCGGTGAAGCACGTCAACGGCCGCCGGCTCAGCGTCTGCCCCGTCTCCGTCATGATGGTCCTGGAGGGCACGCCCGAGCAGCTGGGGATCAAGGATTACAATATTTTCTCGGGCAATACGATGGACACGGACGAGATCTGGAAGGACCTGCACACGACCGGCCCTTACCGCTTCCTGACCTCCATCTGCCTCAACCTCGCCAATCCGGGCTGCACGCCGGAAGGCTATACCCAGTTCTCGATCACGACGCTGCCGCTCGTGGACGGCTTCCTGGATCTCAAGGAGTCGGAGTACTTCGATTTCAAGCGCCGCCTGGCGGACCAGATGATCTCGGAATACGAGCAGACGACCGGCGTGCACCTGCGGGAGCACATCGTGGAGATCGAGGTGGAGACGCCCGTCACGGTCTCCCACTACGTCGGCGCCTGGAAGGGCAGCATCTACGGCTACTCCCACAGCATCGACGACCACGCGGTGGCCAGGCTCCAGATGAAGGAGGAGGACCACTTCATCGAGGGTCTCGAGTTCGCCGGCGCGCACGCGATCAGCGGCAACGGCATGGGCCCCGCCGTCACGAACGGCCGGGCGGCGGCGAAGGCGATCCTGGAGGACCTGGAGCGCCGGGACAAGGCCGCACAGAAAGAAGCGAAGGGAGGTGCCGACAGATGAAAGTGAAGGGATTTCTGAAAGATATCGGCGGCGCCTCGCGTGTCACGAAGATGCGCCGGGAGATGATCCAGGCCGCCAGCCCCGTGCCGGATCCGAAGGACCCGATCCGGGAGCTCGCGGACGCGCTGCACCCCGGGCGGCAGACCTTCGTCGTCACCCAGGTGCGGGACGCCTCTCCGACCTCCCGGACCTACCGGTTCGAGCCGGCCTCCAACGACGACGGCACGAAGAGCCACATCCCGGCCTTCCAGGCGGGTCAGTACGCGACCTTCTTCCTGCAGATCGGGGACAGCCTCGTGTCCCGCGCCTACACGATCTCCTCGGCGCCTTACGAGGCACAGGGGGAGACCCCCTTCTTTGAGATCACCATCCGGCGCAATGTCTCCTATTTCGTCCCGGACTGGTTCTTTGAAAATGTGCACACCGGCTGCCGTGTGGACGCCGCGCTTCCGCACGGGACCTTCTATTACGAGCCTCTCCGGGACGCCCGGAAGATCGTCGCGCTCGCGGGCGGCAGCGGCATCACGCCGTTCGTGTCGATGGCGCGGGAGATCGCCCACGGGACGCTCCCCGTCGACCTCACCATCCTCTACGGGAGCGTGAAGGCGGACGACATCGTGTGCGGGGAGACCCTGGCCGCCGCGGAGGAGGCCTGCGCCGCCCTGCACGCGGAGGATCCGTCCTACGAAGGCCGCCTGAAGGTCGTCCACGTGATGAGCGACGATCCCTCCTGGAAGGGCGAGCGGGGCTTCATCACGCGCGAGCTGATCGAGAAATATTCGGAGGGCGACACGACCTACATGTTCTGCGGCCCGCTGGCGATGTACCGCGCCGTCTCCGCCTCGATGGACGCGATGGGCGTCACGCTGCGGCGCTTCCGCCATGACGTGATGGCGCAGCCCTCGAACGTGAAGCAGATCCCGGGCTTCCCGGAAGAACAGATCGGGCAGGTCTACCGCCTCACTGTCGTGCGCGGCATACAGGAGGACGTGATCGAGGCGCGGGCGGACGAGCCCGTGGCGGTCGCGATCGAGCGCGCCGGCATCCTGATCGACACGCGCTGCCGGGGCGGCGAATGCGGTTTCTGCCGCAGCCAGCTCCTGTCCGGCAGGATCTTCGTCTCTCCTCTCGGCGACGGCCGCCGGCAGATGGATAAGGAGATGGGCTGGTTCCACGCCTGCTCCGCCTATCCGGTGAGCGACCTGAAGGTGAAGATCCCGATCCTGTAATGCTCTTGTGACGCTCCTGAGACGTTCCTGTGACGCTCCTGCGGCTTTCCGCTGCGGCGCGCCGTTCCCCGGCCGCCGCGGCGGAAGGTTCCGCACCGTACAGAAAGGACCCGCTATGGTCAGAGAAGTCAATCCGATGATCCACATCAACGGCCTGGATTATCCGGTCGACGGGCATCACTGCGATGACCCCGAAAAGAAGAAGCTGGTGAAGAAGCTCGCGGTCATGATCACCGACAACATCCCGCGCAAGCTCCCCGGCGGGATGAAAGAGAACCACATGGATTTCTGGATCCTCGACCGCCTGCTCACCAAAGAAGAAGTGAAGTTCATGCTGAGCTTCAAAAAGCGCCGGACGGGCCTCACCACGGCCGAACTGGCCGCCCGCAACGGCATGTCCGAGGAGGCCGCCCAGAAGATCATCGATCACCTGATCTGGATCGGCATCCTCGAGCAGAACCGCGACAACGCGGATCACCACATCCAGTACTGGATCCCGAAGTGGGTGGTCGGCAGCGGCGAATACATGGTCGAACACGCGACGCTCCCGGACGAGCATCCGGAGGTGGCCACCATGTTCAACCTGGCCCCGCAGGAGCCCCTGGAGCTGGCCGCGAAGCTGGTCCCTCCGGGCGGCGCCGGCATCGGCATGCACGTCATCCCTGTGGAGAAGGCCATCGACGCCTGCCCCACCTCCGTCAGCGTGGAGCACCTCTCCCACTGGATCGAAAAGAGTGAGAAGCTCTGCACGATGGTCTGCGCCTGCCGCAAGGCCCAGCGCATCCGCGGCGAGGGCGTCGGCGACATCGAGGGCTACATGTGCATCGGTCTCGACGACATCGCGGAATTCCTTGTGGAGACCGGCAAAGACGCCCACTACATCACCAAGGAAGAGGCGATGGACATCATCATGCGCGCGGAGCGCAAGGGCTACGTCCACCAGATCACCAACCTGGACGGCCCGAACCGCATCGTCGGCATCTGCAACTGCTCTCCCGGCAGCTGCTACGGCCTGCGCACCTCCCAGCTCTTCAACACCCCCAACATGTCCCGCAGCGCCTACCGCGCCCACGTAGACACGGATAAATGTGTCGCCTGCGGCAAATGCGTCGAAGTATGTCCCGCGGGTGCCGCGAAGCTCGGCCAGAAGCTCTGCCGCGCGGACGGCTCCAAGGTCCTCTACCCCGTCCATCCGCTCCCGGACGACCACATCTGGGGCCAGGACAAGTGGGACCGCGACTACCGCGACCACAACAAGATCAACTGCTACGACACCGGCACCTCCCCCTGCAAGACCGCCTGCCCCGCCCACATCGCGGTGCAGGGCTACATCAAAATGGCTGCGGAGGGCCGCTATGAGGAGGCTGTCCGCCTGATCCGGCAGGACAACCCCTTCCCCGCTGTCTGCGGCGCCGTCTGCAACCGCCGCTGCGAGGACCGCTGCACCCGCGGCACCATCGACAAGCCCGTCGCCATCGACGAGATCAAGAAATTCCTCGCCCAATGGGAGCTGCAGAACCCGGACACCTTCGTCCCGGTCTGCGACAACATGGACGGCAACCAGTGGGACGACTGCAAGATCGCCGTCATCGGCGCCGGCCCCGCCGGCCTCTCCGCGGCCTACTACCTCCGCACGGAAGGCTACCCGGTCACCGTCTTCGAGAAGGAAGCCCGCCCCGGCGGCATGCTCTTAAACGGCATCCCTTCCTTCCGCCTTGAAAAAGCCGTCCTCGAAGGCGAGATCGACATCATCCGCAGAATGGGCGCCGAGATCCGCTGCGGCGTCGAAGTCGGCAAGGACATCACCCTCGGCGAGCTCCGCGCACAGGGCTACAAGGCCTTCTACCTCGCCATCGGCCTCCAGGGCGGCCGCCTCGCGGGCGTCCCCGGCGAAGACGCCGCCGGCGTGCAGTCCGGCGTGGACTTCCTGAAGAAGGTGGCGCTTGGCGAAGCTGCGGCTTCTGCGGATGACGGGGCTGCTTCTGCCGGCTCCGGAGTGGCTTCTGCCGGCTCTGCGCCGTCTGCCTCCCCTGTCCGTCTCCACGGCGACGTGGTCGTGGTCGGCGGCGGCAACGTGGCTGCCGACGTCGCCCGCACAGCTCTGCGCTGCACGGACGGCAAGGTCACCATGCTCTGTCTCGAGCAGCGGGATGAAATGCCCGCCGCGAAGGACGAAGTCGCCGAACTCCTCGCGGAAGGCATCGAGATCCTGAACGGCTGGGGTCCCAAGGAGATCCTTACCGAGACGATCCTGGACGAAAACGGCACGCCCCTTCTCGACGAGAACGGACAGCCGCTCCGGAAGGTCACGGAGATCGTCTTCAAGAAGTGCACTTCTGTGTTCGATGGGCAGCATCGTTTTGCCCCTAAATACGATGAGAGCGAGACCGTCTCCCTGCCTTGCGCCAACGTCCTGATGGCCATCGGCCAGAGCGCCGCCTGGGGCGACCTCCTCGCCGGCACCAAAGTGCAGCTGCGCCCGAACGGCACGGTCATCGCGGACCCGGTGACGCTGCAGACCGCGGAGCCCGACATCTTCGCGGGCGGCGATATCCAGCACGGCGCGCGCTTCGCCATCGATGCGATCGCGGACGGCAAGACCGGCATGGTCTCCATCAACCGCTTCGTGCACCCCGGCCAGTCCCTGACCATCGGCCGCGACCTCCGGGAGTTCATCGAACTCGACCGGGACGATATCCAGATCCACGGCTACGACACCGCCGACCGCCAGACGCCCGGCATGAAGTGCAGCACCGCGGAAGCTTCCAGATCTTTCCGTGACATGCGCCTGCCGCTGACCGAGGAGCAGGTGAAGGCGGAAGCAAACCGCTGCCTCAAGTGCGGCGCCACCACCGTCGATCCCAACATGTGCGTCGGCTGCGGCCTCTGCACCACCCGCTGCGAATTCGACGCCATCCACCTGACCCGCGACATCCCGGCGGCCAGCGACATGCACACCGCCGAAGAAATGATGAAGTGTGTCGGCCCCTACGCCCTGAAGAGAGGCTTCAGGATCCTGAAGCGCAAGATCACCGGCAAGGGCGACTATCCGGAAATGCAATAGTATTCTATGAAGGGCGCAGCCGGGGCTGTGGAGGGATCTCCACGGCCCCGGCTGCGTTATTTCTTTCTCACGCTCGTTATAACTGCTGTGATATTTCTCATTTTCCACAGCAGATATAACGTTTCTGCCGGCTGTCGTTATTTCCGCTGTGATTTTCACCCTTTTCCACAGCAGTTATAACGTTTCTGCTGGCTGTCGTTATTTCCGCTGTGATTTTCACCCTTTTCCACAGCAGTTATAACGTTTCTGCCGGCTGTCGTTATTTCTGCTGTGATATTTCTCGATTTCCACAGCGGTTATAACGTTTCTGCCGGCTATCGTTATTTCCGCTGTGATTATTCTCGATTTCCACAGCAGTTATAACGTTTCTGCAGGCTGTCGTTATTTCTGCTGTGATATTTCTCGATTTCCACAGCAGTTATAACGTTTCTGCCGGCTGTCGTTATTTCCGCTGTGGCCGGCGGAGGGCTTCATCTCCCATACAGACGGGTCATCTCCCGGATCCGGCCGGCGAGCTGTGATGACAGGGCTGCCGGCGCGACGCGCCAGCACCAGTTGCTTCCCTGGGTGGAGGGCTTGTTGATGCGGGCGCTGTTGTCCAGGCCCAGGTAGTCCTGGAGAGGGATCACGCACAGGTCCGCCGCGGAGGACTGGGCCATGCGGAGCATCTTGTCAATGAATTCTTCGGGATCGTCTGTCATCACCGCGAGATATGCGCGCGCCTCGGCGAGCTCCTCGGGCAGGATGCTGTCCATCCAGCCGCGGAGGGTCTCGTTGTCGTGGGTCCCGGTGTAGACGGCGCAGTTGTGGCCGAAGCGGTAAGGCAGGTACTCCATCCGCCCGGTCGAGTCGCGGCTGTCGAAGGCGAATTCCAGGACTTTCATGTTGGGGAAGCCGGTGTCCCGGACCAGCTGCCGGACGGTGTCGGTCACGTAGCCCAGGTCCTCGGCGATGATCTCGGGCTCCCCGCAGGCGGTCCGCAGGGCTCCGAAGAGGTCCATGCCGGGACCTTTCTCCCAGTGGCCGCGGGCGGCGTTCACGTCTTCGGCCGGGATGGCGAAGTACTCGTCGAAGCCACGGAAGTGATCGATCCGGATCACGTCGTACAGTTCCCGGCACTTGTTGATGCGGCGGATCCACCAGTCGTAGCCGGTCCTCGCATGCTCCGCCCAGTCATAGAGAGGGTTCCCCCAGAGCTGCCCGTCCGCGGAGAAGCCGTCCGGCGGCACGCCAGCCACCATCCGGATCCTGCCCCGCTCGTCCAGCTGGAAGAGCTCCCGGTGCGCCCAGAAGTCCGCGCTGTCGGCGGAGACGTAGATGGGAATGTCGCCGATGATGCGGATCCCCGCTGCGTTCGCATAGTCCTTCAGCGCCTTCCACTGTCTGTCGAAAGTGAACTGCACCCACTTGTGGTAGCGGACCGCGTCCTCATATTCCGCCCGCAGCGTGACCATCGTCTCCGAATCCCGGTCGAAGACGGATTCCTCCCACTCAAACAGGCTCAGGCCCCCGCGGGCCTCCTTGCAGGCCATGAAGAGCGCATAGTCCTCCAGCCAGAAGGCATTCTGCTGGCAGAAGCGGTGGTATTCCGCGGTCTCCTCGTGGCGGCTCCGTCCGAAGGCCTTCTGCAGCAGCGCCGGTCTCTCCCGGTACAGCTTCCCGTAATCGACCTTCCCGGCGTCCCCGGCGCCCTCCGCCGCGGCGTCGCACTCCTCCTGCGTCAGCAGCCCTTCCTGAAGCAGGGCGTCCGGACTGAGAAAATACGGGTTCCCCGCAAACGTCGAAAAGGACTGGTAGGGGGAGTCCCCGTAACCGGTCGGGCACAGGGGCAGGATCTGCCAGTATGTCTGCCCCGCCTCCTTCAGAAAATCCACAAATCGATATGCTTCCCCGGATAAGCACCCGATCCCGTACCTCCCCGGAAGGGAGAAAACAGGCATCAGGATCCCACTGCTTCTGTCCATCTCTGCCTCCATGTCATCTGTCGTCGCCTGTGCCGCCGTCCCGGCTGCGCATCGCCGCAGCCGGTGCTGCCGGTCGTGCCGGTCCGTCAGCCGGCCGGCAGGAGCTGTCCCTCACGATGATTATACACCTTCAGGACGCCGTCGCCCTCCTGTCCGCGCGGATCCGTGAACAGGCAGCCCGGTGCCGGCAGGCCCTGGTGCTGGAGATGGGCTGACCACTGCTTCCGAAAGATCTCTGATGACCCGTTAAGACAGGGCTGTCCTCCCGATCGCCTCTGGAGGACAGCTCTTCTATGTCTCCTCCGGCGGAAAAGGAAGGTGTTTCCGATCATTTGTATGTGCAATCTCACCGGATCTGTAGTATCGTATAGTATAGTTTTTTTTACTGCAGTATTTGCGGCGGTATCTGCGGTCTGCTTTCCGCAGGGTCCGCATGCCCCGGTTCGCGGGGCAGAAAGGGTTTTACATGAAGATCGGATGTGTCAGAGAGATCAAGAACAATGAATTCCGTGTCGGCCTTACCCCCGACAACGTGCGCAGCTATGTGAACGCCGGTCATGAAGTGATGATCGAGAAGGGTGCCGGTGAGGGCAGCGGCTTCGCCGATGAGGAGTACGCCGCGGCAGGCGCCGTGCTGTCGGACAGCGCGAAGGCTGTCTGGGACTTCTCCGAGATGATGGTCAAGGTCAAGGAGCCCCTGGAGGAGGAATATGCCTTCTTCCATGACGGACTTCTTCTGTATACATACTTCCACCTGGCAGCGGACAAGGAGCAGATGGACGCGCTGCTGGCCGGCGGCGTCACCGCCATCGCCTACGAGACTCTGCGCGAGACGGACGGCTCCCTGCCGCTCCTTGCGCCGATGAGCCAGATCGCCGGCCGCCTCTCCATCCAGGAAGGCGCCAAGTATCTTGAGAAGCGGTTCGGAGGCGAAGGCATCCTTCTCGCCGGCGTCCCCGGCACCCCGAAAGCCCGCGTCGCCATCCTGGGCGGCGGCACGGTCGGCGCCAACGCCTGCAAGCTCGCCGTGGGCATGGGCGCGGACGTCACCATCCTCGACATCAACCTGAAGCGCCTCGAGCAGCTGGACGACATGTTCGGCTCCCGCATCCAGACCCTCGTCTCCACGGAGAGCAACGTGGAGAAGGCTGTCACGGAAGCGGACCTCGTCATCGGTTCCGTCCTCATCCCCGGCGGCTCGACGCCTAAGCTCTTCAAGCGCGCCTACCTGCCCAAGATGAAGAAGGGCTCCGTCTTCGTGGACGTGGCCATCGACCAGGGCGGCTGCGGCGAGTCCTCCCATGTGACCACCCATGACGACCCGATCTACATCGAGGAGGGCGTCATCCACTACTGCGTCGGCAACATGCCCGGCGCCGTGCCGCGCACTTCCACCATCGCCCTGACCAACGCGACCCTCCGCTACGGCCTCCAGATCGCCTCCCTCGGCCTGGCCGAAGCCTGCCGGAAGAACCCGGTCATCCTCTCCGCCATCAACACCCGCGCCGGCAGGCTCACCTGCAAGAACGTCGCCGACGCCTTCCCGGGCTACGCCTACACCCCTGTGGAGGAAGTCCTGTAATTTAGCGCGCAGGGGACTAGCGCGCGGGGGACGGTTCTCCGCGCGGTCCATTAATTCAAAAAACGCGCAGGGGATGGTTCTCCGCGCGGTCCTTCATATCATGAAAAGGTATACTGCCGCACATGAGTCTTTTCGCGTGGCTCATGTGCGGCAGTCGTGTTACTGTCTCTTTCGCTTCCGGATGCAAATATCCCGGACCAAAGTGAGTGGCGAACAAGGCTTTTCGCTTTCAGTTATGAAAAAATCTTTGCAAAGCGAGTGTTAGAAACGCGTAACTCGCTTTGCACGGTCCTTCCTGCATTCCAAAGCGAAAAGCTTCCGTGAATTGCTCGCTTTGACCTTGCACATTTCCTCTTGAAAGCGAAACTCAGCTCGCGGCACTCGCTTTCGCCCAGCACATTTTCATTAGAAAGCGAAAATGCTCCTCCGGGCTCTCGCTTTCTAATGTCCTGAGACACAAATAAAGCGAATGGCCTCACAGAGCTCGCTTTCTTATGCGCAACTCTCCTCGAAAAGCGAAAACCGGGACCGCGCGGAGAACCGTCCCCTGCGCGCCCGTCCCCTGCGCGCCCCGCGCCGGTATCGCCCGGTCACAGTCCCAGCAGCTTCCGGGTATTCTTCCAGAAGATCTTCTCCATGTCCTCCTGCGAAATGTGCTCGCCGAAGACAGCCTGGACATACATGCGGGGGTTGCTGATCGGGTAGTCGGTGCCGAAGAGGAGGCGGTTCGCCCCGATCGTCTTCACGGCGCTGGCCAGAAGGCCGTAGCGGAAGAGACCGGTCCCGGAGATGTCCAGGAGCAGGTTGGGATACTTCTTCAGGCGCTCGACGTGCATGAGGTAGTCCGCCTTCTGGCCGGGATGGGCAGCCACGAAGGTCACGCCCGGATTGCCGGCAATCATGCGCTCCATCTGCTCCTTCAGCTCCGGCATCGTGTGGAAGCTGACCGGCATGCCGTACTCACCCGCGCGCGCCAGGATCTCCCGCAGCGCCTCGCTGCCGTAGTCGTGCCCCATCTCCTTCCAGCCGTGGATGTAAGGCACCAGTTCTCCGACGAGCTTCACGCCCTCTCGGTGCATCCTCTCGACCTCTTCCAGAGATTCCTTCAGATAGGCCGGATGCACGTGGAAGCCAGGGGTGTAATAATCCCCCCATCTCTCCCGCATCTCCAGCGCGGCGTCGTTGAGCCGGCGGATGTCCTCGAAGCCGCTCACCGGCCCCCGGTAGCCCGCCCGGATCACGCTGCCGCAGACCCTGCCGATGCCGGCCTCCTCCAGGTCCCTGCGCGCCTCCTCCGGCGTCAGATAGAAGTCCTCGGAATACATGCAGAGACTCTCCGAGATATCCCTGTACGGATGAATGTGAAAATCAATGACCTGCCGCCCCTCGACGACAGCTGCTTCAAATTGTGGATTCATGTTCTGTCCTTTCCGATCCCGGCCAGAATCTCCGCCGTACCTTCCAGATACGCCTCCCGGGAGACGCCCTCCGAGGCGATCGCCACAGAGGAAGGCCCGGTGTACCGCAGCGGGTTCCCTTCGATATCCGTGACCTTGCAGCCGGCTTCCTGCGCGATCAGCGCACCTGCGGCATAGTCCCACAGCTGCAGGTGCAGCTCCAGGAACAGCCCTGTGCGGCCGGACGCCGCCAGACACATCTCCCAGGCGGCCGCCCCGAATCTGCGCAGGTCGATGCACTTCGGCATATAGTGGGCGTAGAGCCGGAAGGTCGGTTCCGCGAATTCCGGATAGTAGGGGCTCGTGCCGATCATCACGAAGCTGCGCGAGAGAGGGTCCCGGCTGCTCCGCAGCTGCTGCGTCACCACCCCGCCCTCGGGGTGATTGCCGCCCTCGTGCACGAAAGCGCCGCCGCCCTTCACGGCATAATACATCATATCGGTGTAAGGCTGGTAGACGACGCCGATCTCCGGCGCGCCGTCCTTCAGGAGCGCGATCGAGACGACGCTCGCCCGCAGGTCCTTCATGAAATTGCTGGTCCCGTCGATGGGATCGATGACAAAAGTGAGGCGCGGCCCGGCGCTTCCCCCGGCACCGCCTGCTCCGGCAGCGCCGTCCTCCGTCGCCTCCCCCGCAGCCTGCTCAGCTGCCGGCGCCTGCACGTCCTCCTCGCCGATGAAGACCGCCTCCGGAAGCAGCTCGTGCAGTTCTCTCTCCAGGTAGTCCTGGACCTTCTTGTCGTAGAGGGTCACGAAGTTGGCGTGGCCGCCTTTGTCCTCGATGCCGAGGGCGCTCTCCTCGCTCCCGCCTTCGTGCGGACGCTTCGCGTGCAGCATGATCCTGCCCGCCTCCCTGGCCGCGTCGCAGATCTGCGCCAGGAGCTGTTCTGTGATGAATTCCATTCTGTCCCCTCTTCTGCGGAATGCGCGGCGGCATCCGTTCCTGTGCCGCCGCGCACACGCGCAGAGTCATTTCTTCTTAGATCTTTCTGAATTGAAACCGTATTGAGACCGTCTTCTCAGACCTTCTCCGTCCGGACCAGGAACCGCAGGGTGTAGTCGCGGTCGGCCGGGAACTGGTACTCCGGCATGATGGCCGGGCCGCAGGCGCCGGTGCCGATGCCCTGCTGGAAGGCCTGGATCGTCACGTACGTGCCGGTGCGGACCTCGTCGCAGCGGTGCGCCATGGAGCACAGCGCGCGGTCCGTGTAAGGCTTCACGGCCAGCTCGAACGGCGCGTCCACCGCCTCGAAGATGATCCGGGTCCGGCCGTCCGTCACGCTCGCGACCGTGCAGTCGCAGCGATTGCCGCTCTCCTGCGGGCGGATGTTCGGCTCCGTCATGTCGGAGACGGCGCAGGTGACGTCCCGCACCGGGAACTGGTCCTTCATGTCGCAGTAGGACTCGCCGCACCGGCCGGTGTAGCGCACCGTGTCGAAGATCTCGTCGAGCCGGAAGCTCTTGCCGAAGCGCGGCACGACGCAGCCGCTGCCGGCACCGATCGAGACGGGCAGGCTGCTGACGCCCGGGATCTTCCCGAGCGCGGTGCCGAGGCCCTTCATGACCTTGTTCCCACTCTCTCTGACCAGGTGCAGGCGGCTCGTCACGAGCACGCCGTCCTTCGTCCCCTCATAGGTGTCGACCACAGAGAAGGTGCCTTTTCCGTTGACGATCTCCGACTGGACCCGGATGCCGGTCGACATCTGTTCGACGGAGACGATCCGCTCCTTCTGGTCCTCATACGCCTCCATCGTGTCGTTGAACATGCCGTCCGTGTCGTTGTCCGTGCCCGCGCGATAGAGGAGGGTGGACTCCTCCGCGCCGGTCATGACGACGCCGTCCGCGCCGCGGACCACCAGCCGTCCGTCCTCGACACCGAACCTGCCGGGCACCTCGCCCAGAGGCATCGTCGGCGTCACGTGCGGCAGCGTCTGCGCCAGGAAGATCTGCTCCTGTGCCACTTCCCTGCCGGTCACCGTGTCGGTCGTGGTGATCGTGACATACTGCGCGCAGCCCCCGCTGATGCGCTCCGCATCTTCTGCCGGCGCCCCGGTCTGCACCTGCACGACCTCCCTGTCGAGAGGCCCCGCCGAAGGGATGATCTCCTGCTCCGTCCCGTCATTCCAGGCAAAATGCAGCCGGAACCGGTCCCCCGCCGAGAAAGCCGTCGTATTGAAGATCTCGAACCGGTCGTCCGCGACGTGCGAGACCCGGATCGGGCGGTAGATGAAGCGGATGATCTTCGCGCCGGCCGACGGCGTGCGGTCGGGATAGAAGAGCCCGTCCACACAGAAGTTGCCGTCGTGCTCCCACTCGCCGTGGTCGCCGCCGTAGGTGTAAGTGCCGTCTTTTTCCAGAATGGCGTGATCGACCATCTCCCAGACGCAGCCGCCCATGAGATTGTCGTAGCGGTAGATCTCCTGCCAGTAGGCCTCGGTGTTGCCGGGACCGACGCCCATCGCGTGGGCATACTCGCACATGAAGTAAGGGCGGTCGTTCAGGCGCTTCTGCCTGCGCCTGTGCTCGCCGGCGTCGTGCACCATCTGCACGGAGGGATACATCTCGCTGCCGACGTCATAAGCTTCCTTCTTGCAGTGGATGGCGCTCTCGTAATGCACGGGAAGGCCCGAATGTGCCTTCAGGTAGTCGTACATCGCGTCCGTGTTGTGATAGCCGCCGGCTTCGTTGCCCAGGCTCCACATCACGATCGCCGTGTTGCCGTGGATCTTGTCGCGCTGGTAGAGGTGGGTGATGCGGTCCACATAGTGGGCCTCCCACTTCGGGTCGTGGCTGATGGAATTGTAGGTCGGCGGCAGCTGCATGGCGAAGGTGCCGTGCGTCTCCAGGTCGTTCTCGTCCACGATGTAGACGCCGAGCTCGTCCGCGAGCTCCAGCAGCAGCGGATCCGGCGGATAGTGGGAGGTCCGGATCATGTCGATGTTGAATTCCTTGCAGATCCGCACGTCCTTCTCGATCTCGTCCGGGGTCATGGCGTAGCCGTTCACCGCGCTCGTCTCGTGGTGGTTGACGCCCTTGAACTTGATCTTTCGGCCGTTGACCAGGAAGACGTCCTTCCGGATCGTGACGGTGCGGAAGCCGATCCGCTCCTTCACGCAGGAGGTGGGCGTCTCAAAATAGACGTTGTAGAGCACCGGCTGCTCCGCGTTCCACTCGATCACGGGCAGGTCCTCAAAGACCGCCTGCGCGCACCGGTCCTTCGCCGCGACTGTGACGGACCGCCGCAGCTGTCCGCCGTCCGCGGACGGCCCCTCGACCGTGAACGTCACCTCGGCGTAGGAGTGCACCGTCGCCCCCAGCGTGAGCGAATAGCTGTTCTCCGACGTGCCGGTCTTGACGGTGGCGGCGTCGATGTCCCAGAGGTCCGACGGCTCGTCGATCCGCAGCAGCACGTCGCGGAAGATCCCGTTGTGGCGGAACATGTCCTGGCTCTCCAGGTAGGTCCCCGTGCACCAGCGGCGCACCGCGACGACCAGCTCGTTCGTCCCGCTCACGAGCTTCCCGGTCAGGTCGAACTCGGCCGTGTTGTGGGAGCCCTCCGAGTATCCGACATGCTCCCCGTTCACGTAGAGGTCCATGCAGCTGGCGACGCCCAGGAACGAGATCGTGAAGCGCTTCGAAGCGTCCCCGATCTCCAGCGTCCGCCGGTAGATGCCGACAAAATTGTATTCATTCCCGGGATCCTTGCGGCGCGGCCCGATCTTCTGGTCGACGCCCATCCAGGAGAAGACCTTGCCGACCTTCTCCTCCTCCGGGATCACGGGGGGATTGTAAGGGAACTGGTAGCGGATGTTGACGTAAAACGGCCTGTCGTAGCCCCGCATCTGCCAGCATGCGGGCACGTCGATCTTCTCAAAGCGCTCGGTGTCCGTATCCAGTACGTCCGGCACCGTGTACGGGCGGGGATAGAAGCGGAAGTCCCACTCCCCGTTCAGGCACAGCACCTTCGGGGACCGGTAGCGCTTCTCCTTCAGTGTCACCGCATCCGCCGCCGCCCGGTCCGGATACGGGATAAAATAGCTGCGCGCCGGCAGCCTGTGCACCGCAAAAGTCTGAAAATCCCGGTAATTCTTCTTGTCGATCTGATATTTCATACGCTCCTCCATGCCGGAATGTCTTTGCGCTTTCCGCGCGGTCTCTTCTCTATTTTAACTGTTCCTCCCCGGATAAGAAAGAACCCCCGAAAAAAATGTGCGCCGCCCCCCGAATCTGGTATACTGGCTTAAGGACGCCCACGCGTCTCACTCAGAAATAACAAGCATCCTGCCCGTCCGCCCGGCGGGAAGCTGCGCGCTGAAAGGGGCCCGTTCATGAATCTCTTCCTGGTATATCTGCTGGCAGCACTGCTCTTCCTCGTCCTGCTCATCTCCCTCGGCTTCCAGCCGAAGAACCTGCAGAAGCTGTTCGGCATCATCTTCATCGTCATCGGCATCGGCGGCATCGGTTTCTACGGGTACGGGTATTTTCACCTGTACGGCGGCAATATCGTGTCCGTGATGCGGACACTGTTCGCGGTATTCTGCATGTTCCTGGGGCGCAACGAGATCGGCGCGATCAGCCAGGTCGAGGCGCTGAGTGCCCCCTGGGCGCAGGTCTGCATCTACACCATCCACCTGCTGGCCCTCTACTCCACCGCGAGCACGGTGGTCGCCGGCATCGGCACCCGCCTGATCCGCAGGCTCAACCTCCTGCTCCTCTACCACAAGGAGATCTCCGTGATCTACGGCGCGGGCGACGCGCAGATAAATTTCGCGGAGAAGCTGCAGGCGGAGCAGAACGCCATCATCGTCTTCATCGACACCGGCAGCGGCGGCGACTCCACCCGCATCATGCATATGGGGAGCCTCCTCATGAGCGATGACGCCGCGCGCGAGCCCCTTCCCTCCTTCATCCGCAGGATCGGCATGAGCCCGGGCTCCAAGCGCCTCCACGTCTACTGCCTCGACGAGAACTCCGTCGGAAATCTCCGCTATGCGGAGAAGCTCCGCAGCTGCCTCCGGAAGGAAGGCATCCTGCCCTCCCAGACGGACCTGACCATCCTGACCGACGACGCCTCCGCCGGCTCCTCGCTCCAGGTCTCCCCGCGCTATGAGCAGTCCGGCGGGAAGGAAGGCGTCTATGGCTTCGGCTCCGTGATGGCGCTCGAGCGCCCGGAGCTGTCCGCCCGTCTCCTGATCCGCGCGTACCCGCCCTGCCGCACGATGCGCTTCGGCAGCAAAGGCGTGGCGGACGAGGACTTCGAGGCGATCATCGTCGGCTTCGGCCGCACCGGACAGGCGGTCCTGCGCTGGCTCGCCATGAACGGGCAGTTCTGCGGCAGCACCTTCCACGTGCTCGTGATCGACGACCAGTACACCCAGAAGGCCGGCAGCTTCTTCACGCGCTATCCCGGCATCACGAAATACCTGCACATCGATTTCCGCCAGGACAACGCCCGCAGCGTCCAGGTCTACAACTACCTGCACACCTGCGTGGGCAGACTCAACTATGTCGTCGTCTGCACCAGCAATGACGAGGAGAACGCCCGCGTCGCCCGCGACTACAAGAACTTCCTGCGCTCCCGCGGGAACCAGGCCATGGTCCTGCAGTGTTCGGAGAAAGGCGTCACCTACTTCTCCGAGCCGGACGGCCTGCCCGTCGTGATCGACCCCTTCCGGCCGGAAGTCCTCTGCGCCGGCAAGCTGGACAGGATGGCGATGATCCTGAACCACCAGTACTGCCTCTCCATGGGGCGCACCCTGGAGGAGGACTGGGCGAACTGCGACTACTTCAGCCGCATGAGCTGCCGCGCCAGCGCCGACTATCTCGAAGCCTATCTGTGCGCCGCCGGCCTCTCCCGCGACGAGGTCCGCACCGCCGGCTGGCCGGATGATCCGGAGCTTCTGGAGAATCTCGCCCGCATGGAGCACGACCGCTGGTGCGCTTTCCACTACGCGATGGGCTACATGCCCATGCCGGAGGAGGTCTTCGAGGCCCGCGCGAAGCAGCGCGCGGCAGAGATCGAAGCGACCGGCAGTTCCTCCCTGCGGATCGCGAAGGATACGGAACACCGCCTGCACGCCTGCCTGATCCCCTGGGAGGAGCTGGGCGCCCTCTCCGACAGGGAGGCGCAGCTCACCGGGCACCGGCCCGCCTACCTGCAGATGGACCGCGACAACGTCCTGATGGTCCCCGAGATGCTTCGCGCCGAGGCGGAAGGAGAATCTTTATGAAACAGAACCGCCGACGTCTTCTGATCGCGGCCGCGGCGGGCGGCTACTGCCTGCTGATCGCGCTCCTGCTCCTCGCCGAGTCCGGCGCGGACGGCGCCTCGATCCGGACACTGCCCGACGCGCTGTGGTACTCGGTCACGACGCTCACGACCGTCGGATACGGTGATTTCTACCCGGTCACGGGCCTCGGGCGCGTGATCGGCATGCTCTTCCAGCTGATGAGCCTGGGCGTTCTGGCTGCGGCCATCCAGCTCATGCTCACCTACGCCGGACAGATCCTGCCCCTCCTGCGGCTGCGGACCCGGCAGGACAGTGAGTGGTTTATTTTTACGGATGCTTCCGAAGAGAGCGCGGCGCTCGCCCGCTCCCTCCTGCGGGAGGATCCCGGACGGATCCTGCTCGCCTCCTCGGAGTGCGCGCAGACCGGGGGAGAGTCCTTCACGACCGGCCCGGACGACGAGCACTTCCCCGTGCTGCCGGTCTCCCTCTCCGCCTCGCAGCTCGTGAACAGGAAGAAAGACCGGCGCTCCGCCCACGTCTTCTGCCTGCGGGACGACGCCGCCGCCAACCTGCGCCTGGCCGGCGCCCTGCGCGCGCTCCCCTGCCGCGTGTACTGCCGCAGCCAGTATGAACCGGAGACCCTGCCCTCCCGGCAGATCTTCTTCGACAGCCATGAGAATGCCGCCCGCCTCTACTGGCACCGCCACCCGGTGATCGATCCGCGCGAGCGCATCGTGATCGTCGGCAGCGGCAGGCTCGCCGATGCCCTCCTCGAACAGGCCTTCCTCATCAACGTGCTCGACCCGCGCCAGGAGCTGCGCTACACGGTCTGCGGCTCGGACGGCACCTTCCTCCGCCGGCACCCTTACACCGGGCAGATCTGCACTGTCCTGCAGAACGGACAGGCCTGCGCAGACAGCGGCGCCGGGACCCTGCACCAGGCTGCGGACGCAGAGAACGGCGCCGGCACCGCCGGGACCCCTGACACCAGCACCGCCTCCCCCTTCGGCGGACAGGACATCCTGGACCTCCGCGAGGGACCCTGGGACGCCGACTGGGCGCCTTTCCAGCGCGCGGACCGCATTATTTTCGCCTGTGACGAGGAGGCGGACAATGAGGAGCGCCTCGCCGTCCTCTTCCGCGCCTGCCCCGTGAAGGGAGACGTCTACGCGCACCTCTCCTCCGCCTTTGAGGAGGTGCGGACCTTCGGCAGCTGCGACGAGCTGTGCACCCCCGAGCTCCTCATGCGCAGGAGCCAGAGCATGACGGCCATCCGCCTGCACGAAGCTTACCGGTCGGCCGCGAAGGCCGCGGGGCGGGACGTCCCCTCCTGGGAGGAGCTGGGCACCTTCCTGCGCCGCTCCAACCTCGCCTCCGCCGACCACCTGCCCGTCAAGGCGCGCCTGCTTCTCGGTCCGCTCCGCATCCCGGAGGACTTCGCCTCCCAGGACGTGCTGCCGGAGGACCTCCGCGCGCAGGCCTACCGCGTCTTCACGGAGCTGTCCCCGGAGAGGCGGGACTTCTGCCGTGAGCTGGAGCACATGCGCTGGACGCGCTTCCACATCCTTAACAACTGGCAGTACGCGCCGGTGCGCGACAACGCGGCGCGCCTGCACCCGCTGATCGTGCCCTACGCCTCCCTCTCCGCCGAGGAGCAGGCCAAGGACGACTACAGCTGGGAACTTCTGAAACCTTCCGAACCGACTACTTCCGCATAAGGAGACACCGCATTCATGAGTGACAACCGCACCGCCGCCGACCACCTCCGGGAGATCGACACATTTCTGGCCCCGGAGGACTATCTGGAGCCCCGCTGCACACTGTGCGGCGATCCCTACGGCGTCACGCCGGAGTCCCGTCCGGTCCCGCAGCAGCGGATCATCGCCAAGATGGACGACTACATGAGCCGCCGCGACTACGACGGCGCGGAGCGCCACCTGCTCTACTGGCTCGAGGAGGCCCTCCTCGGCCATGATCTCCGCGGCGAGCTGATGCTGCGCGGCGAGCTGGTCGGCCACTACCGCAAGACCGGCAGCCGGGACAAGGCCCTCCCCCAGATCCGGGAGTCCCTCCGCCTCGTGCGCGAGCTCGGCTATGAGCAGTCGATCAGCGGCGGCACCGCCTACGTCAACTGCGCCACGGCGCTGGAGGCCTTCGGCGAGCCGGCGCGCGCCCTGCAGCTCTTTGAGAAGGCCCGCGCCGCCTACGAAGCCAGCGACTTCACCCGCTCCGACCTGCTCGGCGGGCTCTACAACAACATGGCCCTCACCTGCACCACGCTGGGACGCTATGAGGAGGCCTCCGGCCTCTATGAGAAGGCGCTCGGCGCCATGGAAGGCGTACAGAACGGCGAGCTCGAGCAGGCGATCACCTATCTGAACATGGCGAACACCGCGGAGGTGGAATACGGCCCGGAATCGGAGGAGGCCCAGCGCCGGATCGACGAATGTCTCGACCGCGCGGAGACCCTTCTCGCCACCCCCTCCGTCCCCCGCGACGGCTACTACGCCTTCGTCTGCGAGAAGTGCGCGCCGACCTTCTCGTACTACGGACGTTTTCTCGCTGCGAAGGAGCTGCGGGAGGCGTCGGAGCGGATCTACCGCGGGAACCAGGAAGGATAACAGAAAGGAATCAGGAAGAACGGACTTATGAGCGAACCTGCAAAAGGCCTTGCGATCGCAAGGGCATACTATGAGACATTTGGAAAGCCGATGCTCCGGGAACAGTTCCCGGAGCTTCTTCCGTATCTGGCCGCCGGCCTCTTCGGCAGCGGCTCGGAGTGCTTCGGCTACGACGACGAGGTGTCGAGGGACCACGACTTCGCCCCCGGCTTCTGCATCCTGCTGCCCGGGGAGGACACGGTCAGCCGCCGCGACGCCTTCCTGCTGGAGCGCGCCTACGCGAAGCTCCCGAAGGAATTCATGGGCCTGCGCCGCCCGCTCCTGTCCCCTGTAGGCGGCAGCCGCACCGGCGTCCTGCGCACGGCGGACTTCTTCACAGACAGGACCGGCTCGGCCGACGGCATCCTCACCGTGCAGCAGTGGTTCTCCGTGCCGGAGCAGTCGCTCGCCGAAGCCGTCAACGGCGAACTCTGGCTCGACGGCCCCGGCGAAGTCACGGCCATCCGCGAGCGCCTCTCCTTCTACCCCGAGGACATCCGCCTGAAAAAACTCGCCGGCAACCTCCTCCTGATGGCCCAGTCCGGGCAGTACAACTACAACCGCTGCCTGGCCCACGGCGAGACCGCCGCCGCCCAGCTGGCCGTCTGCGAGTTCGTGAAGAGCACCTCCGCCGTCCTCTTCCTCCTGAACAGACGCTACCAGCCCTACTACAAGTGGACCTTCCGCGCCCTGCGCGAACTCCCGAAGCTCTCCCTCCTGGCGGAGCTCCTGGAATACCTCCTCACCACCGACAACTCCCCGGAGCTCGCCGAGACCAAGTACGACGTCATCGAGAGCATCGCCTCCGACGTCATCGAAGCCCTGCAGGACCAGGACCTCACCTCCGCCATCTGCGGCGACCTGGAAAAACACGCCTACAGCGTCAACGACCGCATCACCGACCCCCAGATCCGCAACATGCACATCCTCGGGGGTGTCTGACGAAGGAACCCCGCGCAGGACTTGCTCCTGCCGGGGGACACACCGAGGCAAAGACCCGGAGACCTGCGCCCGAATATAAGACCCCGGCAGACCGTCTCCGACGGCTTTGAAGGAGCAGCCGGCGGAACATGATTTTTTGGTGCCGGGGAGAGGGTTCGGGCGGCAGCTCCTGCCGCACGAATGCCCGTATGTCTGAGGTGCCCGGTCTTCGGAGCGGGCACCGAGTTCGGAGCTGTCCCTCTCCCCGGCACGTTCAAAAAATCACTGTGGAACCCTGCGAGTGGTCCGCCGGCGGAGACGGTCCGCCGGGGCGTTATGGATGGCGCAGGTACTTGTGTCTGGCCCCAGGCGGACCACAACGAGGAGCGCGTGTTTTCCCGTATTATTGTGGAAGGCGTCTGAAAATTGTGTGCCGGGCTGCGCCTTTTTGCGGCAAAATGCCTTCTTCGTAGGGTCTGCGCGCTCAGGAAAACACTATATATAGTTTTTACAAAATGTTACGAATACCAGATATTGACGAACCGGCCGGTATCGTGGTATCTTGTTACTGTTCGTTCATGGGAGGCATCACTGCGTCCCTGCAGTGCGGTGACGTGGATCACCCGCCTGCCGGACGACAGGAAGAATAGAAATCAGGGAGGCAGCATACCATGTACCAGGTAGTAAAGAGAGACGGAAAGATCGCAGAGTTCAATATCCGCAAGATCAGTGCGGCCATTACCAAGGCCTTCGAAGCGCTGGACAAGCAGTACCATCCCAGCGTGATCGAGCTGATCTCTCTGCACGTCGCATCCGATTTTGAAGAGAAGATCTCCGACGGCAAGATCACTGTCGAAGAGATCCAGGACAGCGTGGAGAAGGTCCTGTCCGAGTCCGGCTACGCCGACGTCGCCAAGGCCTACATCCTCTACCGCAGACAGCGCGAGAAGGTCAGGAACATCAATTCCACCCTCCTCAACTACAAGGAGCTGGTCAACAACTACCTGAAGATCAATGACTGGCGCGTCAAGGAGAATTC